>DAIOXD010000037.1:0-11988 GCA_036758145.1 Candidatus Limnocylindrales bacterium | reverse complement strand
CGTCGCGACCACCGCCGACCTGCCGCGGGCGGTCGCCGCCGCGCTCGAAGCCGCCGATCCGGCGGCCGAGACCCGAGAGACGACGCCGGCCGGCAGGATCCCCTTCTTCTCGATCACCTGTCCTGACCCTGGCCGGCGCCCCGCACGCCCCGCAACGGACGCACGCGGCAGCCACGACGCTGGCCCTGCTGAGAGTCCTCGGCTAGGTCGCGCGCGAGCGGCGTCGGATCTCGACAGCGCGGCGGTAGGCCTCGACGTAGCGCGGCGCGGAGCCCGTCACCCAGTCGAAATCGACCGCCATCCCCCGGTCGAGGAGGCCTTCCCAGGGCGGTCCACCGGCCGCTCGCATGCGCATCGCGGCCTCGCACGCGCGGATCAGCCCCGCGACCGTTGCGCCTTCGAAGCTGAAACCCGTCCCCGCGCCCGGATGCGTGGCCTCGTCGACGACGGTGTCGGCGAGGCCGCCGGTCCGGTTGACGATCGGCGGGGTGCCGTAGCGGAGTGCGATCATCTGGCCCTGGCCGCACGGTTCGAAACGCGAGGGCATCGCGAAGAAGTCGGCGCCGGCGTAGATCCGCCGGGCCATGACCCGGTCGAACCGCTCGATGAACGCGACCTGCCGCGGGTGCGCTGTCGCGATCGCCCGGAACGGGTCCGCGAGGTCCGGGTGGCCGCTGCCCTGGACGACGAGTCGCGCGCCGCGCTCGAGGAGCGTCGGTGATGCGCCGGCCAGCAGGTCGAAGCCCTTCTGCGGGTCGAGTCGCCCGATCATGCCGATGACGGCCCCAGGGTCGAAGGGGTCGAAGCCGAGTCGCGTCAGGAGGTCCGCCCGACAGGCAGCCTTCCCTGCGCGCTCCTCGCGCGAGTAGGGCGCGGCCAGGTCCGCGTCGTGCGCCGGATCCCAGACCCGGGTGTCCAGGCCGTTGAGGATCCCGAAGAAGCGGTCGCCCTTGGCCCGCAGCGCTCCATCGAGCCCCATCCCGAACTCGGGCGTGAGCGCCTCGGCCGCGAACCCCGGCGAGACCGCGTCGGCAAGCTCGGCCCGCTCGATCCCGTTGAGCAGCAGGTCGATCCCGTCGGCGCCGCGTGCGACCACGCCGTCACCGGGCGCCAGGCCCAGCTGTCGGAGTGCAGCCTTCGGCGTCCAGCCGTGATACGCGAGATTATGGAGCGTGATCAGGATCGCGGCGTCACCGACGACCGGGTCGCCGGCATAGCGCACATCCCGATAGATCGCCGCGGGACCCGTGTGCCAGTCGTGCAGATGGAGGACGTCCACCAGACGCCCATCGGCGCGCAACGCCTCCATCGCGGCCCGGCAGAAGAGCCCGAACCGCCAGGCGTTGTCGGGATAGTCGCCCGTGTCGTCGCCATAGAAGCCGTCGCGATCGAACGCGGCCGGATGGTCGACCAGCCGGAGCCGGTAGCCGTCGGCCAGGACATCGATGATGGTGACCGTCGAATTGCCCGACGGAGCCAGTGGATCGGGGACGCGCAAACTCGTCGATCGATCGATCGTCGCCGGTTGCGGGACGCCCCGATAACGCGGCAGGAACACGTCGATCGGCGCTTCGACAGCATCGCCGCCCAGCTCGTCGAGGGCCCGTGCGAGCGCGTCCACGACGTCGGCCAGGCCCCCGGTCTTGGCCCACGGCTCGCATTCGGAGGCGAGCATCGCGACACGGATCGGCATGGGCGGCATCGTACGAGAAGCGACCGGGTATGATGCGCGCGCATGGACCACGTCCACATCCCGTCGATCCCGGCTGCCGGTTTTCCCCTCCCACCCAGACTCGAAGGCCTCCGGCGCCTCGCCTACAACCTCCACTGGTCCTGGCACCCACGGACTCGCGGCCTGTTCAACCTCATCGATCGGACCGCCTGGACCCGCTATCGCAACCCGATCCCGGTCATCAGCGGCCCGACCGAGTGGTCCCGTCTCCTCGACGACGCCAAGTTCCTCGCCGAGTACCACGACGTCCTCGCCGAGTTCGACGCCTACATGGCGAACGGGGCGGGGCACTGGTTCCAGCGTCGCTACGCGGACCGCCTGAACGGACCGATCGCCTATTTCTGCGCCGAATACGGCTTCCACGAGTCGCTGGGCATCTATTCGGGCGGACTGGGCGTCCTGGCCGGCGACCACATGAAGTCGGCCAGCGACATGGCCCTGCCCGCGATCGGCGTGGGCCTGCTCTACCGCAAGGGCTACTTCCGTCAGACGATCGACGCGGACGGGCACCAGGAGCATGACTACCCCGACTACGACCTGACCCGGTTGCCGCTCGGGCGCGTGCAGGATGCCTCCGGGCGCCCGCTGACGGTCACCGTCGAGCTGCCCGGCCGCGATCTGACCGTCGCGGTCTGGGTCGCCCAGGTCGGGCGGGTCCCGGTCCTGCTGCTCGATACGGACGTGCCCGAGAACAACGACGCCGACCGCCCGATCACCCACATCCTCTACGTCCGGGGTCGCGAGATGCGGCTCCACCAGGAGCTCGTCCTGGGCATCGGCGGCGTGCGTGCGATCCGGGCGCTCGGTCTGGCGCCGGCGGTCTGGCACCTCAACGAGGGTCACTCGGCCCTCCTCCTCGCGGAGCGCGCCAGGGAGTACGTGTCGCGCGGCGTCGCCCTCGACGACGCGTGGGGCCAGGTCCGGCGCGACAGCGTCTTCACCATCCACACGCCGGTCTCCGCCGGCAACGAGCGCTTCGACGCCGACCTCGTTCGGCGGCTGGCCGGTCCCCTGTTCGACGCCGGCGGCGTCCCCATCCAGGAGGTGCTCGATCTCGGTCTGGGCGTCGACGAGGATCCGGGCCAGTTCGACATGACCGCCTTCTCGCTGCGGCTGACCCGCGGCGCCAACGCCGTCAGCCATCTCCATGCCCAGACGGCGAATGAGACCTGGCAGGGCGTGGTCGACCACCCGATCCTGGGCATCACCAACGGGATCCACGGCCCGACCTGGATCGGCCAGCCGATCGCCGAGCTGCTCGAGGCCCTCGGGGCCGACCTCGACGACCTCGACGAGAGCACCCAGGCGGGCCGGTTCTGGGAGCGGCTCGAGCGCATCCCCGGCCGCGACCTGTGGGACGCCCATCTCCGCCAGAAGCGCGAGCTCGCCCATTTCGCCCGCGGTCGCCTGCGCAGCCAGTTCGCCCGGCACGGGGAGGCGCCGTCGGTCCTCGCCGAGCTCGAGACGGCGCTCGACCCGGACGTCCTGACGATCGGGTTCGCCCGCCGGTTCGCGACCTACAAGCGGGCAGGCCTCCTGTTCACCGATATCGACCGACTGGCGCGGATGCTGTTCGACGAGAACCGCCCGGTCCAGGTGGTCTTCGCCGGCAAGGCCCACCCGGCCGATCGACCCGGCCAGCGCGTCATCCAGGAGATCTTCCAGCGCTCGCGCTCCCCGCAGTTGCGCGGACGGGTCTACATCCTCGAGAACTACGACGTCCGGGTGGCGCGCTTCCTCGTCCAGGGCGTGGACGTCTGGCTCAACAACCCTCGCCGGCCGCTCGAGGCGTCGGGGACCTCGGGGATGAAGGCGGCCCAGAACGGCGTCCCCAACGTGAGCGTGCTCGACGGCTGGTGGGACGAGGGCTACGAAGGCGACAACGGCTGGGCGATCGGCGATCGCGAGACCGATCCCGACGAAGCGGCGCAGGACTGGCGCGACTCGGGTGACCTCTACCGCCTGCTCGAGGACGACATCATCCAGCGCTACTACGACCGTGATGAGAGCGGGATCCCCCAACGCTGGCTCGCGGTGACGCGACGCGCGATGGCGACCGCGCTGTGGCGCTTCTCGACGACGCGGATGCTCCACGAGTACACCGAGGAGCTCTACCTGCCGGCCGCCGGCATCACCGTGGCCAAGGCCCCGAGCGAGCCGGTCGTGACCGAGGCCGGCTAGGCCGGCCAGCATGGCTCCGCGGATCTCGCTCGCGCTCGCGATCCATAACCACCAGCCGGTCGGGAACTTCGGCTGGGTCTTTTCCGAGGTCTTCGGACAGGCCTACGAGCCCATGGTCGCGGCACTCGAACGCCACCCCCGGGTCCGCCTCTCGTTCCATTACTCGGGGCCGCTCCTCGACTGGCTGCGCGCCGAGCAGCCCGGGTTCATCGACCGCCTGGTCGCCCTGGTCGAGCGCGACCAGGTCGAGATCCTCGGTGGCGGTCAGTACGAGCCAGTCCTGGCCTCGCTCCCCGAGCGGGACCGTCTGGGCCAGGCGCGCCGGATGGCCGACGAGGTCGAGGCGATCTTCGGACGGCGCCCCAACGGGGCCTGGCTGGCCGAGCGGGTCTGGGAGCCCGACCTGCCGACTGCGCTGGTCGCCGCGGGCTACGCCTGGACGATCCTCGACGATGCGCATTTCCGGGCGGCGGCCATCCCCGAGGAGGACCTCTGGGGCCCGTATACGACCGAGGACCAGGGCAACGTCCTGCGCGTCTTCGGGACCGAGCAGGGGCTCCGCTACCGGATCCCCTTCCGCGAGGTGGACGAGGTCATCGACTACCTGCGCGAGCACGCCACCGAGGATGGCGAGCGCGTCGGGATGATGGGCGACGACGGCGAGAAGTTCGGGGCGTGGCCGACGACCGCCGAGCATTGCTGGGGCAAGGACCGCTGGGTCGATCGCTTCTTCGAAGCGCTCGAGGCCAATGCCGACTGGCTCACCACGACGACACCCTCGTCGTGGCTGGCTCGACACCCGCCGATCGGCCGGGTCTACATCCCGACGGGCTCGTACATGGAGATGGGCGAATGGGCGCTGCCGCCCGAGGAGAGCCGCGTCTTCTCGGCGGTCCTGCATTCGGCGCAGGCCGAGAACCGGCCCGAAGCGCGCTGGCTGCGCGGGGCGTCGTGGCGGAACTTCCAGGTCAGGTACCGCGAGATCAACGACATGCACAAGCAGATGCTGCGCACGTCGGACGCGGTCGAGAGGATGCCGGAGGGACCTGCCCGGGCGCTGGCAATCGACCACCTGTACAAGGGCCAGTGCAACGACTGCTACTGGCACGGCCTCTTCGGCGGGATCTACATCGCCCACATGCGGCTGGCCACCTACGAGCAGCTGATCGCCGCCGAGGACCTGGCCGAGACCGTGACCGGCACGCTCCAGGCCGCGGAACGCGTCGATCTCGACCTCGACGGCCTCGAGGACGTCAGGCTGGCGGCTGCCGGGCAGGTCGTCACGGTCGACCTGGCGGACGGTGCCGGGATCGGCGGCTGGGACATCCGACCGGTCCGCCACGCGCTGTGCGCCGTCCTGCGGCGGCGCCCCGAGGCGTACCACGACGCGGTCCGGGAACACGATGCGGCGATGGTCGCGTCCGGGACCGATGAGGCCGGCCGGCCGATGTCGATCCACGAGCGTCGGGTGATGAAGGAAGAAGGACTGGCGGCGCAACTGCACGACGACGCGTACGAGCGCCGGTCCGGGCTCGTTCGGCTCCTCGCGCCCGGGACGGACGCGGCCAGCTGGGCTTCGGGGCAGGCGGTCGAGCTCGGGGACGCGGTCGATGGCGGGTACGCCATCGAGACGCTCGAGCTCGACCGGCTCGTCGTGACGCGTGACGCCGTCATGGGTCCCTCGCGCTCCGGCCTGCGCGTGCGTAAGGAGCTCGTGCTCGGTGGCGATCGGCGGTCCCCGACACTGACCCTCGCCGTGGCCGTGACCAACCCGTCCGACGCGCCGATCGAGGCGAAGCTGGGCCTCGAATGGACGCTCATGCTCCTCGGCGGCGGCGGGAACCCGGCGGCCTGGTGGGAGGTCGATGGGACGCGGACCGGCCACGATTCGGCCGGGACGGCGCTCGACGTGACCGCGCTCGCCCAGGGCAATGACTATGTGGGGGTCTCGGTCGCGACGACGGTCTCGGAGCCCGCCGAAGCGTGGTGGGCGCCGGTCGAAACGGTCTCGAACTCGGAAAGCGGCTTCGAACGTGTCTACCAGGGCGCCGGGCTGCTGCTGTCGTGGCCGCTCGCGCTCGAACCCGGCGCGACCCGGACGGTGTCGGTCAGCCACGCCGTGACGACGGCGCACGATCGCACCGCGGAGGAGCTGGCGGCCGCATCGGGTGGAGCCGCTCCCTCGGCCGGCTCGTGAGCCGGGGCCGCCTCGTCGTCCACGGCCATTTCTACCAGCCATCGCGCGCCGACCCGTTCAGCGGCACGGTCTCCGCCGACCCCTCAGCCGCCCCGGCGCACGACTGGACCGAGCGGGTCAGCGCGGAGAGCTACCGCCCGAATGCCGAGCGCGGAAACCTCGGCCACATGTCGTGGGATCTCGGGCCGACGCTCGCCGCCTGGATGGAGCGCGGCGACCCGATCGCGTACGCCGGCTTCCTGGCCGGGGATCGCGGCGTCAACGGCATCGCCCAGTCGTTCCATCACACGATCCTCCCGCTCGCGTCGGCGGCCGAGCGCCGGACGGAGATCCGCTGGGGCCTGCGCGACTTCGAATGGCGGTTCGGGCGCCCGGCGATCGGGATGTGGCTGCCCGAAGCCGCGGTCGACCTGCCGACCCTGCGGATGCTCGCCGAGGCTGGGGTCCAGCACACGATCCTCGCGCCGTGGCAGGCACAGGATCATCCGATCGACACCCGCCGGCCCTACCGAGTCGACCTGGGCGACGGCCGGAGCATCGTCGTCGCGTTCTACGACGGCGACCTGTCGAGCGCCGTCTCGTTCGCGCCCCACGCCACGGCCGACGCCGACCGCTTCGCCCAGGACATCGTCGAGCAGCGGATGGCCGCCGATACGCTCCCCGACGACGAACCACCGCTCGTGGTCATCGCCACGGACGGCGAGCTGTACGGCCACCACCAGACGTTCCGCGAGCTCTTCCTCGAGCGGCTGGTCCAGCCGCGGGAAGATGGCGACGGACCCGATTTCGACGTCCTGCCGTTGGCGGAGGCGCTGGCCGAGACCGAGAACCGCCCGTTCCGTTTCGTGACCATCGCCGCGCGGACGTCGTGGAGCTGCCACCACGGCGTTCTCCGCTGGAGTGCTGAGTGCCCGTGCGTTCCCGACGGCCGCTGGAAAGGTCCGCTGCGGTCGGCGTTCGAGCGCCTGGCGGGCGGGATCGACGTGGTCACGGCTGAGATCGCGTCGGGCCTCCGCGGCTCGCCGGACATCTGGGCGGCTCGTGACGCCTACGTCGACGTGGTCATCGGGGCCGAGGACCCTGCAGCGTTCGCGGCGCAGTGGCTCGGCGGCTCGGCGGACCCGACCGACACAGCGACCTTCCTCGCGCTGATGGCGGCGCAGCGCTGGCGGCTCGCGATGTTCGCCAGCGACGGCTGGTACTGGGACGACCCGATGCGGCCCGAAACGGCTGCGGTCCTGCGAGCCGCGGCGTACGCGGCGCGCCTGGTCGAGGCCTTGAAGCCCGCCGGCCTCGAACGCCGCCTGGTCGCGGATCTGCGCCTGCTGACGTCCCCCGGCCACCACCTCGACGGCGCGGAGATCTACGAGCGGGCGCTCGCCGAGGTCGGCCAGCCCGGACCCGACCATCAACGCGACTGACCCGGGTCCAGCCGGTCGTCGCGGCGGTATCGTTCACGGCATGCCGATCGACGACCGCGGGTCCGCAGCGGTGAGCGGGACGGCCGGTGGGGCGCTCGATGTCGAGCGCGACTCGGACGTTCCGATCTCGACCCAGATCTACTGGCAGCTGGCCTACCAGATCGATTCCGGCCGGCTGCTGCCCGGGGCGCGCCTGCCGCCCGTTCGTGAGCTTGGCGCGGCGCTGCGAGTGAACCCCAACACGATCCGCGCGGTCTATCGACGGCTGTCCGACGCCGGCTACGTCATCAGTCGACACGGGGCCGGCACCCACGTCGCCGACCGGCCACCGCAGCGGCGCGGCGCGGAGGCGCTCGCCGGACTCGTGGCCGAGATGCTCCGCCGCGCGGCCCACGCCGGGTTCACCTCCGATGAGGTGGCCACCGCTACCTTCGCGGCCGCGACGGAGCGGCGCCGACCTGGGCCGCTCGTCCGCGTGCTCTACGCCGAATGCACCAATGCCGACGCCGGCTTCGATGCCGAGCGGCTGGTGGCCGAGTTCCCGGGCTTGATCGAGGCCGAGGGCGCGCTCCTCGACGATCTGCCCGATCGCCTCGATCGGTTCCACTACGACCTCGTGGCGACCACGACGTTCCACGCCGACGAGGCACAGGTCCTGGCCGCCGGCCGTGTCCCAGTGGTGGCGATGCTGGTCGGCCCCGGCTATGTCGAGCTGGTTCACGAGATCGCGGGGCTGTCGGCCGGTTCGAAGGTCGGGCTCATCTGCGCGTCCGATCGCGGGTCGGACAACATCCGCGAGACGCTCGCCATCTCCGGGGCGACCGGCGTCGAGATCGTCTCGGCGCTCATCGGCACGCCGGAGGACCTCGAACTGGTGGATCGCACCGCCGACATCATCCTCATGTCGCGCGAGGCCCTCGCGGCCGGCCTCGACCGGACGATGTCGCGACCGGAGCGGATCCGCCCGTGGACCTACGACTTCGATCCGTCCGGGCTCGAACTCCTCCGCCGAGCGATCGAACACGTGACGACGACTCGCCCGACCGAGGTCGTTGCCAGCTGAGATGCGCGATCCGCGGGAATTCCACATCCGGCGCGAGCCACGCGACAAGTACGCCGTCGACCGACCCCTGATCGGGACCCGAGGCGATCTCGTCGTCACGGACGCACCCGGGATCCGGCGACTGGCGGCTCGGATGAACCTGGCGCGGATCGCGGGCACCCCCTCGATCCAGGCCGGGGAGATCGGCGCACTGGGCCTGCTGCATGAGATCGGCCACCGCGTCATCGCGCGCTACGAGGAGGAGCGCCGGCCGGGCGCGATGCGAGCCGCCATGGCCGACCTCGAGGACCGACTCGGGCCCGACGCGGGGCGCCTCCTCGACCGGTTCGGCGAGGAGTTCCCGGGCACCGGTCCCGACCCTGAGCCCAGCGAGCACCGACTCGAGGAGCTGTTGCTGACCCGGGTCTCCAACGAGAACCCGGCCGTCGGGTCGCTGCGTGAGCTGATCGACGACAAGACGCTCCTCGAAGGGACACGCTACCGCGACGCCATCGAACGGCTCGAGACGACCTTCGCCGACGGGCCGCCGATGGACGGCACGGGCACCTCGCTCATCGAGCTGCTGCGCACGCCCGCCCGCCGCTCGCCGACGTCGCTCGCCGGGCAGTTGCGCTACATCCGGGCGAACTGGGTCGGGCTCCTGGGTCCGGGACTGGAGGACCTGATCCGCCGTCTCGATCTCGCCATCGGCGTCCTCGCCGAGGAGGAGCGCGCGCTCCATCTCCGTTTCGGCGGCGGTGGCGGCGGCGGACCCACCGAGACCCCGTCCTTCGGCAGTGCGGCGGAAGAGGCCGAGGCGTTCTCCTCGGATTCGGCCTGGATGCCGCGGGTCGTGCTGATGGCCAAGAGCACCTATGTCTGGCTCGACCAGCTGTCGCGGACCCACGGCCGCGAGATCCGGACGCTCGACGCGATCCCCGACGAGGATCTCGAGACGCTCGCCCGGTGGGGCATCACCGGCCTCTGGCTGATCGGCCTGTGGGAGCGTTCGAAGGCGTCGGAGAGGATCAAGCGGATGCGCGGCAATCCGGACGCCGTGGCGTCCGCCTACTCGCTCGACGACTACCAGATCGCCGAGGACCTCGGCGGCGAGACGGCCTACGCCAACCTGCGCGACAGGGCGGCGGGTCACGGCGTCCGCCTCGCGAGCGACATGGTCCCCAACCACATGGGCATCGACTCGCGCTGGATGATCGAGCACCCGGAATGGTTCCTGTCACTGCCGGAGCCGCCCTACCCCGCCTACACCTACACCGGGCCCGATCTCTCGTCCGACCCGCGCGTCGGGATCGTCCTCGAGGACCACTACTGGGACGACAGCGACGCGGCGGTCGTCTTCAAGCGGTTCGATCGCGAGACCGGCGACGAGCGCTACGTCTACCACGGCAACGACGGCACGAGCTTTCCCTGGAACGACACCGCGCAGCTCGACTTCCTCAGCGCCGAGGTCCGGGAGCAGGTGATCCAGACGATCCTCGATGTCGCCCGCCGCTTCCCGATCATCCGATTCGACGCGGCGATGGTCCTCGCCCGCAAGCACATCCAGCGCCTGTGGTGGCCCGAACCCGGATCCGCGGGCGGGATCCCCTCGCGCGCCGAGCACGCCATCCCGCGAGCGGAGTTCGATCGGCGGATGCCGAAGGAGTTCTGGCGCGAGGTCGTCGACCGGGTCGCCGAGGAGATCCCGGGCACGCTCCTGCTGGCGGAAGCGTTCTGGCTGCTCGAGGGCTACTTCGTCCGGACGCTCGGGATGCACCGCGTCTACAACAGCGCGTTCATGCACATGCTCCGCGACGAGGACGGGGCGGGCTATCGGAAGGTCATCAAGGAGACCATCGAATTCGACCCCGAGATCCTCAAGCGCTACGTCAACTTCATGAGCAACCCCGACGAGAAGACCGCGCTCGAGCAGTTCGGCAAGGGCGACAAGTACTTCGGTGTGGCGACCGTGCTCGCCACGTTGCCGGGTCTGCCGATGCTCGGCCACGGACAGGTCGAGGGGTTCGGCGAGAAGTACGGGATGGAGTTCCGCCGGGCGACGCTCGATGAGCGCCCGGATCCTTGGCTCGTCGAGCGACATGAGCGCGAGATCTTCCCGCTCCTCCATCGGCGCGCCTGGTTCGCCGAGGCGCACGACTTCCGGCTGTACGACCTCGTGACCGGGAACGGGAATGTCGACGAGTCGGTCCTGGCGTATTCGAACGGGTCGGGTCGCGAGCGCTCGCTCGTCGTCTATCACACCCGGTTCGCCTCGACGAGTGGCCGCATCCGCGACTCGGCCGCCTACGCCCAGAAGTCCGCCGACGGCCGAAAACGCGAGGTCCGGAGCTCGCTCGGCGCGGGGCTGGGTCTGCCAAACGAAGCGGGCGCCTTCGTCGTCTTCCGCGATGCGCGGACCGGTGTCGAGTTCCTCCGCTCGTGCCGGGAGATCTGGGAAGACGGGCTCGCCATCACGCTCGAGGCGTACGGGACGAATGTCTTCTGGGAGTTCCGCGAGGTCTGGGACGGCGTCGCGGGGCAGTGGGCCAGGCTGGCCGCCCATCTCGACGGGGCCGGCGTCCCCTCGCTCGACGACGCGTTGCGCGAGCTCCAGCTCGAGCCGGTCCATCGGCCGTTCCGGGCGATCTTCGCCGACGGGTTGACGGTGGCGGTGATGGACGGCGTCGCCACGACGGCGCAGCTCGACGAGCTCCAACGGCGGTTCACGGCCTTTTTTCGAGCCGTCGCCGAGGCGACGGGCGTCGACGGCGATCCGGTCGCGCTCTCGGCGGCGGTGCGAGGTCGCGCGGAACGTGCGTTCGTGGGGATGGCCATTTCCGCCGAGGATGCCCTGTTCGCGGCCGCGTCGGCGGCGAACGCGGCGGGGGTCGAGCTCGAGCCCGTCGACCCGGACGCCCCGCCGGACCCGCGACACGGCCTGGACCGGCGCGATCGCGCGATCCTGCTGGCGTGGCTCGCGCTGAGCCGGACCGGCGAACTGGCCCCTGGCGCCGACGTCGCCGCAACGAGCCTGGCCTGGTACGACGAGTTGCGCCTTCCGGTCGCGCTCGTCGGCGGGCTGCACGACACCGGATTTGGCGAGGGCGAGGCCTGGTCGGTCACGGACCGCGTCCGGGTCCTGCTCGCATTGCCTCGGCCGTCGACGATGCGCGGTCCGGCGAAGACACTGCCTGCGCGGCTGCTCGAGGCGTGGCTCGCTCGCGAGGACGTCCGGGTCGCGATGGGCGTCAACACGTGGGAGGGCGTCGAATACCTCGACGGCGACCGGTTCCGCGAGGTGCTCGGCTGGGCGGTCCGGCTCGATCTCCTCGACGCACCGGACCCGGCGGTGGCGGCCGCCAGTGTGCGGGTCGCGAAGCAACTGGCCGATGCGGCGCTCGCCGCCGGCTACCGG
>DAIOXD010000036.1:0-12107 GCA_036758145.1 Candidatus Limnocylindrales bacterium | reverse complement strand
CATGATCGGCCGGCCTGTACGAGCGTGGCTCGAGCCCGTGTTGTGGGTTGCGCCATCCGTCGTCATCGCGATCGTGACCGGTCTGGCATTCATCGCCACCAGCCTGCCCGAGGTCGCCGCTCTGGGCATTGCGATCGCGCTCTTCGCGCTCGCCGGGATGTTCCTGTCCGCGATCATCCGGCCCGCCGCATACGTCCGCCTGCTCCATCGAACGGGCATCTTCCGGAGTGCGAAGCCGAATGAGATGGCGCGCACCGGGATCGGTCGCACGTTCCAGAACATCCGCCTCTTCGCCAACATGACCGCGCTCGAGAACGTGATGGTCGGGATGCACCTCAAGCTCCATTCGAACGCCGTGGACGCGCTCCTGAGCACGGGACGGATGCGGAACGAGGAGATCTGGGCAAGGAAGCGGGCGGCCGAGCTGCTCGATCTCGTCGGACTGCAGGGCCGCGGCGAGGTCGTGGCGCGCAACCTGCCCTACGGGGACCAGCGCCGCCTGGAGATCGCCCGCGCGCTCGGCGGCGATCCGACGCTGCTCCTGCTCGACGAGCCGACCGCGGGCATGAACCCGAACGAGACCGTCGCCATGATGGCGCTCATCAGGAAGCTGCGCGCCGAGCTCGGACTTTCGATCCTGCTCATCGAGCACGACATGCGCCTGGTCATGGGCATCAGCGACCGCATCTGCGTCCTCGACCACGGCGAGCGCATCGCCGAGGGGACGCCGGACGAGATCCAACACGACCCGAAGGTCATCGAGGCGTACCTGGGAAAGCCGCCGGAATGACGATGACCGATAGCAGCCCCGTCACGACGGCCCCGGCTGCCGAGATGCTCCTCGAACTGCAGGACGTCCACACCTACTACGGGCGCATCCACGCCCTGCAAGGCATCTCGCTCGAGGTGCATCGAGGCGAGATCGTGACGCTGATCGGCGCCAACGGCGCGGGCAAGACGACGATCCTCAAGACCATCTCGGGTCTCCTCCATGCGCGAGACGGGAAGGTCCTCTTCAAGGGCGCCGATATCACCCAGCGTCCGGCCCATGCGCTCGTCAGGCAGGGGATCGGCCACGCCCCCGAGGGACGGCGCATCTTCTCGCGGCTGACGGTCCTGGAGAACCTCCAGATGGGCGCCTTTACTCGCCCCCAGGCCGAAGCACGAGAAGACATCGAACGGGTCTACGGGCTCTTCCCAAGGCTCAAGGAGCGAGCCGGCCAACGCGGCGGGTCGCTGTCGGGCGGCGAGCAGCAGATGCTCGCGGTCGGCCGCGCGCTGATGAGCCGGCCCAGCGTCCTGTTGCTCGACGAGCCGTCGCTGGGGTTGTCGCCGATCCTCGTCCAGGAGATCTTCAGCATCATCACCGAGATCAATCAGCGGGGCACCACGATCCTTCTCGTCGAGCAGAACGCGCTCCAGGCGCTCCATGTCGCCCACCGCGGCTACGTTCTCCAGACCGGTCGCGTGATCCTGGCCGACCGGGCCGACCGGCTTGCCGAGAACCAGGACGTCCGGCGGGCGTACCTCGGCGAGATCTGAACCGCCGCCGGTCCCGGCGTGTGACGATACCTCTGGCAGCGAGGTAGCGACATGGACCACGAGCAGGACGTCGTCCGGGTGAAGACTCGGTTCGAGCGCCGACGGGCGCCGTCGATCATCGTGGGCGGCGTCGTCGTCTTCCTGCTGGTGGCGCTGATCAAGCCCTGGTCGTTCGGTGACGATGGATCCATCGATGGGCGACCGGGCTCCGGCGGTCCCATCGCGGGCACGAGCGGACTGGCGATCGACCCCACCCAGCCACCGGCGACACCGTCACCACCGGCCACGCCCTCCCCGATCCCGGATCCGAACGCGATGGCCTGCCTGACCGACGACAGCGAGCAGGTCGTGCTGATCGAACGTTGGGCCGGGAACGAGGTCCGCAGCTGGGTGGCGTCCACGGACATGCTCGTTTCCGGGCCGCTCGACCCACGCCTCGTGCCGATGACCATCTTCTCGAATCACGTGATCGGGCTCGGGGTGTGCGCCCCGAGGGCGCCGATCGGTGCCCAACGGCCGGCGGCCCAGCTGCTCGACGTCCGGTCGATCGTCGAGGCTGTCGACGGCCTACAGGCGGTCGACCTCGGCAAGCCCGAGCCCATCACCCTGCGACCGAGCGGTCCGGAACCCGCCGTGCTGTACGGCCCGGCGGCGGCGTCCGCGCCACTCGGGCCGACCACGGCGACGGCCCCGGCGGCGAGCGCCGGTAGATCGGCACCGGGCGACGCCTGGCCGGTCTGGCCGAGCGGCTCCTACGCGATCGCCTTCCGGTTCGCGTTGGACGACGCGGACGTCGTACGCTGGTTGCGCGTCGACCTCGTCAAGGGAGCCGGCGGCGCCGAGTGACCCTGGCACCCATGGAGGCCACGCGAGCATGGACCTCGGACTGAACGGCGCGCGGGCGCTGATCGGCGGTGGCAGCGGCGGGCTCGGCGGAGCGGTGGCGGAGACACTCCGCGCCGAGGGTGCCACGATCGGGCTGATCGCCCGACCCGGCGAACGTCTCGAATCCGAGGCGGCCCGTCTCGACGGCCTCGCCATCCCGGCCGACATGGCGTCGCCCGACGGGCCCGCGAGCGCCGTCGCCGCGGCAGTCGAGGCTTTCGGGGGCCTGGATCTCCTTCTTGTCAACTCGGGCGGGCCGCCGCCCGGCCGATTCGAGGACCTCGACGACGCGAAATGGCAGGCCGCCATCGACGGCACCCTGTGGAGCGCCGTTCGCCTGCTGCGCGCCGCGCTGCCGCACCTGCGCGAGGGCCGGGATCCCGCCATCCTCGTCATCCTGTCGAGTTCCGTGCGTCAGCCGATCCCGGGCCTCACCACCTCGAACCTGCTACGCCCGGGCCTGGCGGGCCTCATCAAGTCCCTGGTCGAGGAGATCGTCCCGGTCCGGATCAACGGCCTCGCCCCGGGCCGCTTCGCGACCGATCGGATCGCCGAGCTCGACGGCAGGCGCGCACAGATCGACGGCGTCGACGTGGAGGAAATCAGACGGCGGACGATCGCGACGATCCCGCTCGGACGCTATGGCGACCCGGTCGAGCTCGGCCGGCTGGGGGCATTCCTGCTCTCGCCGGCGTCGTCGTACGTGACGGGGGCGATCGTCCCGGTCGATGGCGGGATGATCCGGGCGCTGCCCTAGCGGTACGTCGGCTCGCGCGACATCGTCCAGCACGCGCGCGAGAGCATCACCAGGCCGATGCCGGCCACCCACAGCCCGGGACCGTTGGTCACGACCTGGTCGGGCGACCTGAACTCGAACGCGCCGATCGACGCCAGCTCGACCACCCGCCACGCGAGCCCGATCCAGCCGGCCGCTGCAAGCAGCGCGAACGACAACCAGCGATCGACCCCGACCGGCCGGTCGCCAGCCGCGTAGGGGAGCGCGACGAGCGCCAGCGTGGCGATCCCGACCAGGAAGACGAGGATCGCGCTACCGGCCAGGCCATTGCCCGATTCGGCCGTGATCCCTGGCGTCCCGCCGACCAGCCACCAGGGAAGGACACAACCGATGACCATGAGCGCCCCGCCCAGGGCGGCCAACGTCCGGCCGCGGCCGAGCGGGCGGCGATGCATGGTCATCCGCCGCTGATCTCTGACTGGACCTCGGGGCGGATCTCCGTGTAGACCTCCGGCTTGAGGACGCCGACATAGCGCAGGTTGCGATAAAGCTCGCCGTAGTCGAGCCCGTAGCCCACCACGAACTGGTCCGGGATCGTGAAGCCGGTGTAGTCGACGGGGATCTCGACCAGCCGCCGCGCGGGCTTGTCGAGAAGGGTGCAGATCTTGAGCGAGGCCGGCGCCTTGCCACGCAGGTAGCGAATCAGGTAGTTGAGCGTCAGCCCGGTGTCGATGATGTCCTCGACGATGAGGACGTCCTCGTCGGCGATGCTCGCCGACAGGTCCTTCAGGATCCGCACGAGGCCCGACGATTCGGTCGACGAGCCGCCATACGAGCTGACCTCCATCAGGTCGATCCGGACCGGGATCTCGATCGCGCGCATCAGGTCGGCCATGAATGGCAACGAACCCTTGAGCACCGAGACCAGCGTCAGGCGCCGGCCGCCGTAGTCGGCGCCGATGCGGGCTCCGAGCTCGCGCACCTTGGCCGCGATCTCCTCTTCGGTCAGGAGGACCTCCGCGACGTCGTCGTGCAGGCTGCCCCGCTCCGTCATGCGCGCGCCGCCGGCCGGTTGGTGGTGGTGGTCGGTTCAGCGACCGGACGACGACGGCGCCTGGGCGCGGGGCTGACCGGCAGGTCCGGCACGGCCGTGGTGTCGCCCACGGACGCGTCCGTAAGGTCGATCGCGACGGTCGGCGGCCCATACGGCGCGGCGACCTGGCCGGAGGTCCCCGACAGGCCCTCGTGCAGTGCGAGCTTGCCGTACTTGAGCATGAGCGCCCGGAAGTCCCGCGCATAGAACAGCTTCACGTTGAGGTCCGGGTAGAGCTCGCGCAGGCGACGAAGCTTCCGGTTCTTCTTCCGGACGAGACGCTGGCGCAGCGTCGTCATCTCGAGATAGAGGTCGAGGTCGGGCAGATAGAAGTCCGGCGAGAAGCTCTCGACGACGTCGCCCTCGAGGTTCCACAGGATCGGGAAGGTGTGCGGTTCGTACTCCCAGCGAACGGCGTAGAAGTCGAGGATTCGCGACATCTCGGCCTCGCTGGCGTGCGCGAAGGGCACCGTCATCGATCCACGACCGATCCATGGCGGCCACCGCTGTCGATGCCGCGGAGCCAGCCGATGCGGATGGCCCCGATCGGGACGGGCGCCCCGCAGGCGGTGCACTCGGCGCCGTCGGGGAGCGGGCGAGGACGATCGCGGGGACCCATCGGCGGCCAGTCTACCGGAGCGCGGCTCGACGCGAGAAGACGGCACGGGTCGGCCATACCCCGGGGGAGTATCATCACCGGAGCGGCGCCGATCTGGCGCCCACCAGACGAGGTTCCCGACCGCCGATGACAGCGACCGAGGGACGCCGAGGGGCGCCCCCACCCGACCCGAGCCACTTCCGGCACAGTTACTCCAAGGACAAGGCGCAGCTCGTCCGACGCCTATCGCGGATGGAGGGCCAGGTCCGTGGGATCGCCCGGATGATCGAGCGCGAGGAGTACTGCGTCGACATCCTCCAGCAGACGGCCGCGCTTCGGGCCGCGGTCGATTCCCTCTCGATCATGGTCCTCGAGGACCATGTCAGTGGGTGCGTCCGGACAGCGGCCGAGCAGGGCAAGGCCGACGAATACATCGACGAGGTCATCGACGTGGTGCGCCGGACGCTCGGTCGTCCGGTCCGCGGCGCCGGCCGCTCGTCCTGAGAAGTCCCCCGGTTATCCACGAGTCCGCGGTGGGTCTGCCGTTTCGTGGATAACCCCGTTGACTCGGTCCCGGTGGACCCTTTACCGTCCGGCATCCGCACTGGGGCAGACGCGAGGGTAACGCGGTCCGCGAGGGGTTCGGGGAGACCCGGCCATGAACCGGATGGACGGCGGAAGACCGAAGCCGAGCCTGCCGTGCGAGACGATGCCGACGCCGGGAGCGGCGCCGCACGGAGGGATGGCACGCGAACCCACAGGAGGCGTGTCGTGGACCGACCGCGCGAGCCGCTCCCGACGCGCGTCGAGGACACCCCGGACCTGCCGCCCGCGTATCACGCCGCGCTCGACGCGGGGCTGGCCGCCCTCGACCTCACCCTGACACCGGCCGCGCGGGCGGCGATCGACGGCCACGCGCGCCTGCTCCTGGCCTGGACGTCGGCGATCAACCTGACCGCCATCCGCGATCCGTCCGCGGTGGCCGTGGCGCACGTCGTCGACAGCCTGACCGCGGCGACGCTCCTGCGCGAACTCGGCGTGGACCAGCTGCTCGACCTGGGGTCGGGCGGCGGCTATCCCGGTCTGCCACTGGCCGCGGCGCTCCCGGCGGACCGGGCCCTCCTCATCGAGCCGGTGGCGAAGAAGGCGAGCTTCCTGTCGGTGGCGGCCGCGGCCACGGGTCTCGCCGACGTCGTCGAAGCCGCCCCGGTCCGGGCCGAGGCGCTGGCCGCCGATCCCCGCCATCGCGGCCGCTGGCCGGCGGTGACGGTCCGGGCCGTCGCGAGTCTCGCCGACCTCGTCGAGCTGGCCTTCCCGCTCCTGGCACCGGGCGGTCGTCTCGTGGCCTGGAAACGTGGCGACCTCTCGGCCGAGCTCGCCGCCGCGGAACGGGCGATCGATGCGCTCGGCGGTGGGTCGCTCGTGGTCCGGGCGGTGGATATCCCCGGTCTCGACGGCCATCGCCTCGTCGTCGCGACGCCGGGCGGACGCGTGCCGTCGGGCTATCCACGCGATCCCGCGGCGCGCAAGCGGCGGCCATGGTGATCGGCACGCTGCTAGATTGGAACGCGTGCGAATCGCCGTGGTCTCGGACATCCACAGCAACCTCGTCGCCCTCGATGCGGTGCTCGCCAAGATCGGCGCCGTCGACGCCATCTGGCACCTCGGGGACGTCGTCGGTTACGGGCCGGAACCGGACGCGGTCGTCGACCGGCTGACCGGGCTCGGGGCGGTCGGGGTCCGCGGCAACCACGACGCAGCGGCCGCCGGCGGCAACGAGATCGACTGGTTCAATCCTGACGCGCGCGCCGCGATGGAATGGACCCGGACCGCGATCTCGGAGACGACCCGGGCCTGGCTCGCGGCGCTCCCGCTGCGCCGGATGGAATCGGACTTCACGCTCGTGCATGGCAGTCCGCGGGACCCGATCTGGGAGTACGTCACCTCGGCCGCCCTTGCCCGGGCGGGCCTGTCGGCCATCTCGACCGAGCATGGCCTGCACGGCCATACGCATGTCCCGATCGCGTTCACGATGGTCGACGGCCGGATGCGAACGCTCGTCCCGCGGCCGGGCAATACGGTCGCCCTGGGCGAGGGCCGGACCCTCCTCAATCCAGGTTCCGTCGGCCAGCCGCGCGACCACGATCCGCGAGCGAGCTACCTCGTCCTCGACGTCGCCGCGGGCACGGCGACCTGGGGCCGCGTCGCCTACGACTTCGAGGCCGTCGGGGCCGCGATGCGCGCCGCCGGGCTGCCGACACGGCTGGCCGATCGATTGCGCGTCGGCGCCTGATGATCGGAGGACGGCGCCCACTCCAGGGTCGCAAGCCTGCCGACCGGCGCGTCCGGGTGGAACGCCCGCACGCCCCGTACTTCCGGTACATGGGTCCGAACCAGCTCGTCGCGAAGCCCGCGGCGAACCGCGCCCTGACACCGAGCGGCCGCCTGGTCGGCCGGATCCGGGCGATCGTCTTCGGCCGACCGCTGTCGACGGAGGAGGAGATCGGCGAGCGCCTCTCCAAGACGAAGGCGCTGGCGATCTTCAGCTCGGACGCCATCAGCTCATCCGCCTACGCGACCGAGGAGATCCTGCGGGTCCTCCTGCTGGCCGGTGCGAGCGCGCTCTTCCTCTCGCTCGAGGTGTCGATCGCGATCACGATCCTGCTCGCGGTCGTCTCCATCTCGTACCGACAGGTCTGCCGCGCCTACCCGGGCGGCGGCGGCGCCTACATCGTGGCCAAGACCAACCTGGCGCCGATCTTCGGGCTCATCGCCGCCGCGGCCCTGCTCATCGACTACGTCATGACGGTCGCGGTCTCGACGGCGGCCGCGATCGCCCAGATCCAGTCGGTCATCCCGGCCGCATACGACGTCCGGATCGGGATCGCGTTCGTGTCGATCTCGCTCATCACCGTCGCCAACCTCCGCGGCCTGCGCGAGTCCGGAAACATCTTCGCGGTGCCGACCTACCTGTTCGTTGGCCTGGCGCTGACGATCGTGGTCATCGGCCTCATCAACATCGTTGGCGGGACCGTCCACCCCGTCCCCCCGGTCCGGGCCGTGCCGTTCCCCGACCACCTCGAGCCGATCGGGATCCTGCTCCTGCTCAAGGCCTTCGCCGGTGGCTCCGTGGCCCTGACCGGCGTCGAGGCGATCGCCAATGGGGTCCCGGCATTCAAGCCGCCCGAGGCGAAGAACGCCGCGAACACGATGACCGCGATGTCGATCCTGCTCGCGATCCTGTTCGTCGGGCTGACCCTCTTCGCGGTGCAGTACGGACTCCGGCCGACCAACCCGGGCGGGCCGTCCATCGTGGCCCTTGCGGCCCAGGCGGCCTTCGGCGACGGATCGGTCCTGTTCATCACTTTCGCGGCGAGCACGGCGCTCATCCTGTTCCTGGCCGCGAACACGAGTTTCAATGCCTTCCCGCGCCTGGCCGCGATCCTGGCCGAGGACGGCTACATGCCGCGCCAGTTCTCGTTCCGCGGCGACCGGCTCGCCTACTCCTGGGGGATCGTCCTGCTGGCGGCCATCGCCTTCGGGTTGTTGTGGGCGTTCGGGGGCGACACCCACGCGCTGATCCCGCTCTACTCGGTCGGCGTCTTCGTATGCTTCACGTTGAGCCAGATCGGGATGGTCCGCCACTGGCAGCAGGACCACATCAGCGGTTGGCGCTGGCGGATGGCGGTCAACGCGGCCGGCGCGGTCCTCACGGCGGTCGTGCTCGTGGTCGTCGTCTCCGAGAAGTTCCAGGCCGGCGCCTATCTGGTGGTCATCCTGGTCCCGCTCCTGGTCGCGATGATGCTGTTCATCCACCGGCAATACGAGCGGGCGAATCGCGAGGTCGCGGTCTCACCGAGCATGATCGTCCTCGCCCCGCATCGCGAGGAACGGGTCGTCGTGCCCATCCCGGGGCTCAACCGCGCGGTCGTCCAGGCCATCAACGTCGGGCGCTCGATCAGCGACGATGTCCGGGCGGTCTACATCACCGACGACCCGGAGGCAGCCGCTCGACTGCGTGCCGAGTTCGAACGCCAGGTGCCGGGCGTTCCGCTGGTGGTCGTCGAATCGCCCTACCGCACGCTGGTCGGGCCGCTGCTCGCCTACCTCGACGTCCTCGACGGCGCCTGGCCGCCCGACAAGACCGCTCCGATCACCTTCGTCGTCATCCCCGAGTATGTCGCGCGCAGCTGGTGGGAACGGATCCTCTACAACCAGTCGGCCAAGCGGCTGCGCACGGTCCTGCTCGGCCGTCCGCACACGGTCGTCGTCGCCGTCCCCTACCGGCGCGAGGACCCGGCGCTCTTCGAGGCTGCGCTGGGTGGCGAGCGCCGTGAGCGTATCGAGCCGGCGGGTGCCACGACCAGTCCGCCGCGTCGGGGGGCGGAGCCCCCGCGCGAGCCTCCGGCACCGCCTCCCGCCGGACCACCCCAGACCCCACCGGACGACAGCGGTGGCCCCACGCCCAAGGCAGGGCCCTGACCCTCGCTCGTGCCGGTGGTATCGTGACTGGCCATGTCAGATGCCCATGCCCCGGCGTTCCGCCGCGCGGTCCTCGCCCTGAACGGTGGCCCGAGCGACGCCCGGATCGTCAAACTCGTCGCGGGGTACGCCAAGCTCACCAAGGCCGAGCTCGTCGCGGTCCATGTCGTCGAGATCGACTGGACGCTCCCGCTCGATGCCGATATCGCCGGCCGATCCGAAGAGGTGCAGCGGATCCTCGACACCGCCGAGTCGGTCGCCGAGGAGTACCGGGTCATGCTTGAGCCGGTCCTGCTCCAGGCTCGCGACGTGGGGGCCGCGATCGTCGACGAAACGACCGAGCGCGAGGCCGACCTGCTGGTCGTCGGACTGCCATATCGAAAGCGATTTGGTGGCGAGTTCGCCATCGGTCGCACCATCCCGTACATCCTCCAGAACGCACCGTCTGCGGTGTGGGTGGTGCGGGATCCCATGAACGAGGAGTCAGCGTGAAGATCGTGATCGTCGGATGTGGCCGGGTCGGCGCGTCCGTCGCCGATGCCTATGACCGGAGCGGGCACGACGTGCTCGTGCTCGATGAGACCACCGCGGCATTCGACCGCCTGCCATCGACCTTCGGCGGGGTCGCCATCCGCGGCGACGGCACCGACGAGGATGTCCTCGAGCGAGCCGGGGCGAAGGGCGCCGATGTCTTCCTCGCCCTGACCGAAGGCGACAACCGGAACGTCATGGCGGCGCAGCTGGCCGCGGAGGCGCTCGGTATCGAGAAGGTCGTGGCCAAGATCAACGATCCGCTCCGGGCCACGGCGTACGCCGAGCTCGGGATCGGCACGCTCTGTCGGACGGGGCTGATGGTCGACGCCATCGACGAATACCTCGGCCTCCCCGGGTCGGGGCTGCCAGGCATGCTCGCGCCGTCGGGTCATCACGATGCCACCCATGCGCCCATCGCCGGCGCCGCGGCGCCGGCCTCGACTCCCCCAACGACCCAGGAGGTCTGATCGTGTTCGTGCTCGTCGTCGGCGGGGGGAAGGTCGGCTACTACCTGGCCAAGGAACTCATCGAATCGGGCCATGAGGTCGCGCTCATGGAGAAGGACCGCGCGCGCGCCGCGCAGATCGCCGACGAGATCGGCTCGATCGTGATCAGCCACGATGGCTGCGAAGGCAAGTACCTCGCCGAGGCCGGCTGCAACCGCGCCGACGTGGTCGCGGCCGTCACCGGCGACGACGAGGACAATCTCGTCATCTGCCAGATGGCCAAGCACCATTTCGACGTGCCGCGGACGATCGCCCGGGTCAACAACCCCAAGAACGAGGCGCTCTTCCGCCACCTCGGCGTCGACGAGCTCATCAGCCCGACCCGGATGATCCTGGGTTCGATCGAGCAGGACATCCCGGTCCACGAACTCCTGCACCTGGCGGCCCTCGGCGAGGGCGAGCTCGAGCTGATCGAGGCGCACCTCCAGGCGGGCTCGCCGGCGATCGGTCGCGCCCCCAAGGATCTCTCGATCCCCGACGGCTGTTCGCTGTTCGCCGTGATCCGCGATGGGCTGGCGACGCCCCTTCGCCCGGACACGGTGATGCTCGAAGGCGACAAGGTCATCGCCATCGGCAGGACCGAATGCCAGGCGGTGCTCCATGAGCAGCTCATCGGGGACCCGGAGGGGACCACGGCGCGAGCCGGCTGACCGTCGCGCGGGCTGCCCGGCCGGCCGTCGGCCACGCACGATCCGCGAATCTCAACGCGAAGAACTCGCAACAGTCTTGACAACGGTATTGTCAAGGTTCTAGCATTCGGTCATGTCACAGTTGCGACCGGAGCGAGATCCCGAGCGGCCCGTCTACGTCATCAGCGTGGCGGCGACGCTCGTCAGCGCGCATCCGCGAACCCTTCGGATCTACGAGGATGAGGGGTTGCTGTGTCCCGCCCGGACGCCATCGAACATCCGGCTGTACAGCGAGAACGACATCCGGCGGATCACCTGGATCCGGCACCTGACCCGCGAACGAGGCGTGAACCTCGCCGGGATCAAGCTCCTGTTCGAACTCGAAGAGCGCCTCGGCGCTCGCATCCTCGAAGCCCTTTATGCCGAACGGACCATCGATGAGGGGGCGGCCGACGCTCCCGAACCGGTCCCGACGACGCCAACCAAGATCTAGGAGAACCAGAGATGGCCAAGCGACCGTCCACCCCGGTCGAAGA
Organism: Candidatus Limnocylindrales bacterium; assembly: GCA_036758145.1. Taxonomy (GTDB): domain Bacteria; phylum Chloroflexota; class Limnocylindria; order Limnocylindrales; family CSP1-4; genus SPCO01. The sequence goes on along the minus strand of DAIOXD010000036.1, from coordinate 566 downwards.
GAAGCCCACGACCCCGTCCTCAGGGACGCGCGAGCTTCCCCTCGTCGCACTTCGAGAGACGGTCATCTTTCCCGAGATGATCGTCCCGCTCCAGGTCGGCCGTGACAAGAGCGTGAACGCGCTCAATGCCGCGGTCGCCGACGGCGGCCCCATCGCGCTCGTCACGCAGCGCCACGCCGAGCAGGAGGACATCGACGATCCCTCCGAGCTCTACAGCATCGGCACCCTGGCCAAGATCGCCCAGGTCGTGCAGCTCCAGGACGGGACGGTCCGCGCGATCGTCCAGGGTCAGGGCCGGCTGCGCGTGCTTGGCTTCTCCGAGACCGAACCCTACCTCCGGGCCACCATCGAGGAGCTCCCCGACGAGAGCCCCGACGGCCTCGAGGTCCAGGCGCTGATGCGCACCGTCCAGGCCCAGATCGAGCAATACGTCGCCAACGGGGCCCCGGTCCCGCCCGAGGCGGCCGTCGCCGCGCGCAACATCAGCGAGCCCGGCCTGCTGGCCGACATGGTCGCCTACAGCCCGGACATGTCGACCGAGCAGCGCCAGGAGATGCTCGAGACGA
>DAIOXD010000035.1:0-12291 GCA_036758145.1 Candidatus Limnocylindrales bacterium | reverse complement strand
CGCGACCGTGAGCCAGGTCGGTCGACTTCCCTACCGTGTCTCCGACGCCGCGGCCGTGGTCGTCGACGGGCGGGGATATCTTATCGGCGGCGAAGATCCCGACTACCTTGCTACCGTGATCTCCGTGGATCTCCACTGACGACCAGCTCGGCCGCCGTCGAGCGACAAAGGAACGTGGCGTGACCGACCGAACACCGATGGCGCATCGACGACCGTCACCCGCCGGCCGGTCACCTCGGACACGGATCGCGCTCATACTCGGATCCGTCCTCGCGGTCGGCGTTCTTGGCATGCTGGTGCTGTCCGGCCTCGGCGGACCGACCGGGTCGGCTGTGGCCGCGCTCGGTTCAGGGCCAGCTTTGAGCGAACCCGGGCGGTCAAGCCCGGCCCGCGCCGCGGCCTCATCGACGGCCGGTCCCGCAGGCTCCCCGTCGGGATCCACGCCAGCCGCCGGTGCCTTGCAGCCCCCGGTCTTGTTGTCCCCGTCCCCCAAGCCGGCCGTCGTAGGTCCGTTTGCTGGATATCTCATGATCGCAGACCGGCAGAACGGTCGGATCCTGATGGTCGACACCGCCGGCACCGTCCATTGGCAGTTCCCGGGCCCACTCGGCCTCCCGGCGGGGCAGCGCTTTTCGGCCGATGACGCCTTCCTGTCGCCCGACGGGAAGTCGATCGTGGCCAACGAGGAAGGCCACGAGGTCATCGTCCGGATCGATATCGCGACGCGCCGCATCGTCTGGGAGTACGGCCGATACGACCAGGCGGGGTCGGGTGCGGGTCGCCTGCACACCCCCGACGACGCGTATCCGCTGGCGAATGGCGACGTGATCGTCGCCGATATCGGGAACTGTCGGATCATCGAGATCTCGCCGGCCAAGCGGATCGTCCGGCAATGGGGTCGGACCGGCGACTGCACGATCAACGCGCCGCGGTCGTATGGAAGCCCGAACGGGGATACGCCGCTCCCCGATGGCGGTCTACTCGTGACGGAGATCCATGGATCACGGGTCGTGCGCCTGGACCGAGCCGGGCATGTCGTGTTCGATATCCACGTCCCGACGAGCTATCCATCCGACGCGCAGCTCCTGGCGAACGGCGACATCCTGGTCGTCGACTACTCGAGCCCAGGCGCCATCCTCAAGGTGGACCCGCACGGGAAGGTGCTCTGGCGATACCGCCCGAAGTCCGGAGCCGGGCGACTGGATCACCCCAGTCTTGCGATCGCTTTGCCCAACGGCCTGATCGCTGTCAACGACGATTTCAGGCACCGCGTCGTGCTGATCGACCCGAAGACGAACCGGATCGTCTGGCAATACGGGCACACCGACCACCACGGTCGTTCCAAGGGCTACCTGTTCACACCCGACGGCATCACGCTGATCCCGCCGTCCGTGGCGGCGAGGATCTAGCTATCGCATGACCGGCTGCCCGGTCGTTGCCACGCGCTCGATGAGGTCCGCGGCGCGGACCGTGCCGTGGCTCGCCTGGATCCGGGCCGACATCGCCGCGAGGCGGACCGCCAGCACCCCGTCGGCGAGCAGCTCGTCGATGGCGTCGGTCAGCTCCTCGTCGCGGAAGTCGTAGGTCGCGAGCCGCCGGCCGAATCCCGTCTCATCGACGCGCTGGGCGTTGTCGACCTGGTCCCAGAAGAGCGGCAGGACGATCATCGGCTTCCCGTGATGGAACGCCTCCGTGACCGTGTTGTTGCCGCCGTGGGTGATGACCAGGTCGACGTGCGACAGGATCGCCGGCTGCGGCAGGACGGCCTCCCCGGTCTGGTTGTCGTGGAGCGTGATCTGGTCCGCGAGTGGTCCCTTCGAGACGATGACCCGGTGCTCGGTCGTCGCGAGCAGGTCCACCAGGCGCTGCATCAACCCGACGTCCGCCGAACCGAGGCTGCCCAGCGACAGGTAGATGAGCGCCCCATCCCTCTCGCGGAGGTGTTCGGGGAGCGTCCAGGTCGTCTCGGGCGCCCGGACCGTGGAGTCCAGGCGGTGCCACGTCCGCGCGAGCGGGCGGGCGCGCTCGTAGTCGACCTCGACCGGGTAGCTGTACAGGTTGAGCCAGGGCGATTCGGAGGTGAAGTCCGGCCCGACCGGGCCGTAGCGGAGACCGTGGTCGCCGTGCTCCCGGCAGAAGACATCGAAGTCGGCCCACATCTCCGCGTGCGTCCGGTGGACCTCGTCGAGGAAGGCCGGCCAGGCGTTCCGGTCGGCGACCGGGTAGCCCGACGAGAAGGGCGGCACGGCCGGGTCCTTGACCTCGACCGGGTTGCAGGACACGATCCTGACCCATGGGCGTCCCGACCCCGCCAGCGCCGGGAACGCGACCACGTTGTCCTCGACGATGACGTCCGGCGCCAGCTCGTCGAAGATCTCCACGAGCCGCGGCTGGACGTATTTCGCACCGTCGATGAGCGCCTGGAAGGTCGGTGCCACGAACTCGCCGAGCTGCTCGATCGTCGGCTTGCGGAAGACCGGCGACGTGTCGCGGATGAAGTCGATCCAGAATTGGCCGGGGACCTCGGGCTCGGCCGGCGGTGGCCCGACGCGCATCAGGCGCTCATCGAAGCCTTTGGCCTCGAGCGTCCCGGCGAACGATTCCTCGAGGATGAACAGGACGCGGTGACCGCGCGCCCGCAGCACCTGTCCGATCCCGGCGCAGTTGTTGGTCGGTCCGTAGGCACCTTCTGGGAAGAAGACGATCGTCCGAGCGTCGCTCACGCGTCGATCATCGCCGACGAGGGTCGCGCCCGCCAGGCGACCGCGCGGCGGGCGACCAAGGCACGACGACGCGCTCCAAGATCCCGACGCCAACATAAAGTCCCACCGAAACGACCGCCGTCAGCAGGATGGCCCCGAAGACGAGGTCGGTCCGGAACGTGTTCTGCGAAAGTCGCATCCAGATGCCGAGGCCCTCGGTCGCACCGACGTACTCCCCGAAGATGGCGCCGATCACCGCGTACACGACGCTGATCCGGAGACCCGTGAACAGGGCGGGCAGGGCGGCCGGCCAGCGCAGCATCCGGAACGTCTGGCGCGCGGTGGCGCCCATCGAGCGCAGCAGGTCCATCGCTTCGGGGTCGACCCGCCCGAACCCGTCGAGCAGCGCGACGGTGACCGGGAAGAACGTGACCAGCACCACGATCAGGACCTTCGGTAGCAGCCCGAACCCGAACCAGATCACGAACAACGGTGCGATCGCCACGATCGGGATGGTCTGGCTCGTGACGAGGAGCGGCTCGACCGCCCGACGGACGATGGCCCACCGGTCGAGCGCGATCGCGGCCGCGACCGCCAGGACGACCGACAGCGAACAGCCGACCGCCGCTTCGACCAGGGTCGGCGCGAGGTGGCCGACAGCGGCCCCCCGGAAGTCCCACAGGGCGGTCAGCACCCGCGACGGTGGCGGCAGCGTGATCGGATCGAGGCCCGCCAGCCGGACGTAGGCCTCCCACGCCAGCACCACCACTCCGATCAGGAGGACTGGCGCTCCCCAGCGGCTCAGGCGGCTTGGGTCGGTTCGGCTCATGTCACGGCAGGAAGTCGTTGGTGAAGAGCGACGCGTAGTCGGGCGCCGTCGTCAGTGGCTTGCCGGCCGCGTCGGTCAGGAGCCCCTGCGTGTAGAGGAAGGCTGAGTAACCCTGCCATTCGGCGAGCGTCTGGCGACCGACCTCCCCGTCCTTGTCGCGGAGGTACCCGCCACTGGCGAGGAACCGCTGGCTGGCCAGGGGGAGCTGCGGGTTGGCATCGAAGACGCCGGGGTTCTGGGAGACCAGCAACGCAGCGGCCTGATCGGGCTGATCCGCGGCGAGCTCGAACCCGTGCACGGTGGCGCCGACGAAGGCCCTCGCCAGGTCGGGCTTCGCGGCCAGCCATCGGCTGTCGCAGGCGAGGACCACCTGGTAGAAGTCCGGGAACCCGTACTTGCCGAAGTCGAAGGTTCGGAGCGCGATCCCCCGCTCCCCCGCCTCGATGCCTTCCCACGCGGCGAAGGTGATGACGAAATCCGCGCGCTTGGCATAGAGCGCATCGTAGGCGGCCGTGTCGAGGGTCACGGTCTTGAACGTGCCCTTGCCGCCGTCCGCCTTGATGACCGATTCGAGGGTTGGGCCCTCGCTCGGATAGCCGAAGCCGGCGTACGTCTTTCCATCCAGCTCGCGCGGTCGCGTGATATCAGAGGAGGCGAGAACCGCGATCTGCTGCGCCGTGTGCTGGAGGATCGCCATGACCGAGACGATCGGGGCACCGGCGGTCCGGGCGAACGTCAGCGCGTCCTGGAAGCTGATGCCGCATTCGGCCTGGCCGGCCGCCATCAGGGCCTCGGGTGCCGTGGTCCCGTAGGGCAGGATCTTGAGGTCGACGCCGGCGTCCGTGTACCAGCCGTTGGCTTGCGCGACGTAGAAGCCCGTGTGGTTCGTGTTCGGCGTCCAGTCCAGCGCGAGGCGGACCGTGCCTAGAGCCTGGGCCGATGGCGAGATCGCCGGTGACGGAGCCAGGGAGGGGGCCGCGGACGTTGGCGAGGGAATGGAGCTCGCGGCGGGGGTCGTCGTCGCCGGACCGCACGATGCGATCGCGAAGGCGAGAATGAAGGTCATCGCGACGATCCGTTGAGGGCGGTTCGTCAGGTCGGTGTAGGACATCGGATCTCCCGTTCGCGCTCGAAATGACGCCGCCTCCGAATCACGGGGACGGCGTCAAACGAGTCGACGGGCCTGCTTCCTTCGCCGGTACTAGCCGGATCAGGTTCCGCGGGTCTGTGGCGTCGGCCACACTCTCAGCGCGCGAGGCGCTCCCCGGAGGCGGTATTGGGTTGTGGCGAAAGCGTAGCACGCTCGCTCGCGTGGGACCGGATCCAGGCGATGATCTCGTCGATGATGGCCTCGCCCTCGGGCTCGTTGTGGAGCTCGTGGCGGAGGCCCGGGTAGGTCTGTCGTTCCACGCCGGGCGCAGACGCGAGCACCTCGGATGCCGTCGCGGGGACGAGGCGGTCGTCCTCGCCGTGGAGGACCAGCGTCGTGATCCCGAAGCCGCGTGGGGCCGCCGCCCGGACACGGGCCTGTTCTTCGAGCGCCTCGGCACCGAACCGGGCGGTACTGGTCTTCACGCAGAACGGATCGTCCACCGTCCTGGCCGCGACCGAGGGATCCCGGGACAGGGTCGCGCCATCGATGCCGTTCGCGATCGCGAACGTCGGAGCGACGCGAGCCAAAGGCCCCGCCAGCCGTTTCTTCCAGCCTGACAGTGCCGAGTCGAGCGCGGGTGAGGTCAGGACCGCAAGGTCCGGCTTCGGTCGGTCGGAGAGAAGGTAGCCCGCGGCGATCAGACCACCGAGCGAGTGCCCGTAGAGCACCACCGGCCGAGCGTCGGCGGCGGCACGAACGTCCGCCAGGCGCTCTCCGAGGTCGTCGTGGTAACCCGACCAACGTTCGATATCGCCGCGTCGGCCGCCCGAACCGCCCATCCCGCGGTGGTCGTAGGCGGACACGTCGAGGCCGGCGCCCGTCATCTGGTCGCCGACGTGCTCGTAGCGCCCGGAATGTTCGCCGAGGCCGTGGACGAGAAGGACCGAAGCCCACGGCGGTCCGGCCCAGGCGCCTCCGGCCTCCACCTCGTCGGCCGGCCAGTGGCGGACGAGCAGGTCTGTGCCGTCCCGAGTCGTGACGTGGCCGACGGTCGATGGCATGCGGGCAGGGTACGCGACACCACTACCATCTCGGGATGGCCATCTGGACCGAAGTCGGCGATCGCGTCTTCGTCCGCAGGTACGCGTTCTTCGACCAGAACATCGGCGTCGTCCTGGGCGACGGGGAACTGCTCCTCGTGGATACGCGCTCGACGCATGTCCAGGCCCGCGAGATCCTGGCCGATCTGCGCGAGTTGACCGCCGCACCGGTCACGGTCGTCGTGGACACCCACGGCCACTTCGACCACGCCTTCGGCAACCGGGTCTTCCGACCGGCCACGATCTGGGGCCACGACCGGTGTGTGACCTTCATGGCACGGACCGGCGAGGCGCGGAGGGCCGCCATGGCGGCGGAAGAGCCGGAGATCGCCACCGACCTCGCGGAGGTCGTCATCGACCCGCCCGACCAGACGTTCGACGAGACCGCCTACGTGGAGGTCGGCGGCCGGCGCGTCGAGCTGCGGCACCTCGGGCTGGGCCACACCGACCACGACATCGTGATCGCCGTGCTCGAGGCAGGCGTCCTCTTCGCCGGCGACCTCCTCGAGAACGGTGCGGTCCCGTTTTTCGGGGATAGCTATCCGCTCGACTGGCCGGAGACCGCCTCGCGCGTCGCGGAACTTGTCCGCGGCGTCGTCGTCCCCGGTCACGGCGACCACGCCGGCCGCGCTTTCGCCGAGGGTCAGGCGGCCTCGCTGGCTAGCCTGGCGGAGTTGGCCCGTCGCGTCCATCGAGGCGAGCTCTCAGAGGAGGACGCGCTATCGGCGACGCCCTTCCCGGCCTATCCCGGCGAAGCCATCCGGCGTCCGCTTCACCGAGCGCTCGCGCAGCTCCGCGGGGAGCTGGCATGAGACCGCGCTGCGAGTCGATTTCTGGATGCTTCCAAGCAAGCGGAAACATCTCCGCGCTCCACGGAGGGATTCACGCTGGGAGATCGGGTCGGTCGCCGGCCGCCCGACCGCCCTGAGCGCCCGACCGCCGTACCCGGACCTTCCGACGACCCAAGTGTCCGCGATCGTTCCGCTTGATCGAAACCATCCAAAAACAGGGTCCGGCGGGACCCCGGCGCCGCCCGGCCCTACCCCCCGATCCGGACGATCCAACGGCCACGAGCCGCGCCCGCGACGATCCCATCGAGCGCCTCGTCGAGCGTTTCGAGCGTGACCTCAGTGGCATGCAAGCCGATGTCGCGCGGCCGCAGGTCCGTAGCCAGGCGATCCCAGAGTTCGCGCCGGCGTGCGATCGGGACATTGACCGAATCCATGCCGAGCAGCGCGACGCCGCGCAGGATGAACGGGAAGACGGTCGTCTCGAGGGTCGCACCGCCGGCATTTCCCGACGCCGCCACGGAGGCACCGGTCTTCAGGGTCCGCAGCACGTACGGCAGGGTCGCGCCACCGACCGCGTCCACCGCGCCCGCCCACCGCTCCGAATCGAGCGGCCGGCCCTCGGCGGTCACCTCGTCCCGCCCCAGGATCCCGGCCGCACCCAATGCCCGCAACCGCGCTGCCTCGTCGGGCTTGCCGGTGGCGGCCCAGACCTCGTAGCCGCGATCGGCCAGGATCGCCAAGGCCGTCCCGCCCACACCACCGGACGCCCCGGTCACCAGCACCGGTCCATCGGCGGGGTCCAGTCCGCGCTCCTCGAGCGCGACGACGGACATCGCCGCGGTGAACCCGGCCGTCCCGATGGCCATCGCATCACGTGATGTCAGCCCGGGTTCGAGGGGCACCACCCATCCCGCCGGCACCCGCTCGTACTCCGCGAACCCACCGTGGCGCGAGACGCCCAGCTCGTAGCCATGCGCGAGCACCTGGGCCCCGACCGCGATGGAGCGAACCGCGCTGCCCACGACCACTCCGGCGAGATCGATACCCGGGATGAGCGGGCTGATCCGGGCGACCTTGCCATCCGCTCGGGTCGCCAGCCCGTCCTTGTAGTTGACGCTCGACCATTCGATCCGGATCTCGACCTCGCCGGGTGGCAGGTCGGCCTCGTGGAAGTCGCGGACGCCGCGTTCGACGCTGCCATCGACCTTCTGGGCGACATAGGCGCGAAAGCTGGCAGGGATGGCGGACATGTTCGACATCGTAGGACGCGCCGAAGGTTGCGTTTCCGTCGTGGCGGTTGACGACCCGCGACGATATCGGCGACCATGCGCGGACCGTGACTCACACCCAAGTCTCCTGGAACATGTGTATGCGCAGGCGGCCCCGCCGTGCGGAGGATGGGGTCTGACGTCTCGCGCACCTGACCAGGGCTAGCGGGACCGAAGACGAGGTCCCGGGGCTGCAGTTCCAACCAGGAACTGCGGCTTTTTTGTTTCCTCCGAAACAACACGAAGGGTGACCGCCGAATACGACATAAGGCCTTCCCAGGGCCGCGGGCCTCGCGCCGATCCCACTCCCCCACTCGTCCAGGAGGACACCGACATGGCCGAACTCGATCCGACGACCTTCCGACCCGAGACGCGCGCGCTCCACGCCGGGCAGAAACCCGACCCGGCGACCAACGCCCGCGCCGTCCCGATCTACGCGACCACGAGCTACGTCTTCGACGACGCCGCGCATGCTGCGCGGCTCTTCGGGCTCCAGGAATTCGGGAACATCTACACCCGGATCATGAACCCGACGACCGACGTCTTCGAACAGCGTGTGGCGGCGCTCGAAGGCGGCGTCGCTGCCCTCGGTGTCGCCTCCGGCCAGGCCGCGGAGACGCTGTCGATCCTGAACCTCGCCCGCGCCGGCGACAACATCGTCTCTTCGTCATCGCTCTATGGCGGGACATACAACCTGTTCACCCACACGCTGCCCAAGATCGGCATCACCACCACGTACGTGGACGGCTCGGATCCGTCGGCCTTCGGGCGGGCGATCAATGACAAGACGAAGGCGGTCTTCCTCGAGCTCATCGGCAACCCACGGCTCGACGTCCATGATCTGGCCTCGATCGCCGACGTGGCCCATGCCCGCGGCGTCCCGGTCATCGTCGACAACACGTTCGCGCCGCTGATCGCCCAGCCGATCAAGCACGGTGCGGACATCGTCATCCACTCGGCGACCAAGTGGATCGGGGGTCACGGGACCGCCATCGGCGGCGTCGTCGTCGATGCGGGGACCTTCGACTGGGCCGCCTCCGAGCGGTTCAAGCAGGACTTCGTCGACCCCGACCCCTCGTACCACGGCATCAGCTACACCGGCGCCTTCGGCAACCTGGCGTTCATCCTGAAGCTGCGCGTCCAGGGCCTGCGCGACATCGGTGCCGCCCTCAGCCCGTTCAATGCCTTCCTCTTCCTCCAGGGCCTCGAGACGCTTCCGTTGCGAATCACCCGCCACAGCGAGAACGCACTGGCGGTCGCGAAATGGCTCGAGACCCGGCCCGAGGTCACGTGGGTCAGCTATCCCGGGCTCGAGTCGCACCCGTCGTACAAGCTCGCCAAGCGCTACCTCACGGGTGGCTACGGCGGCGTCGTGACCTTCGGGGTGGCGGGCGGCGTGGAGGCCGGCCGACGGCTCATCGACAACGTCCAGATCTTCTCGCTGCTGGCCAACGTCGGCGACGCCAAGTCGCTCATCATCCATCCGGCTTCGACCACGCACTCGCAGCTCACCCCCGAGGAACAGGAATCGACCGGCACCACGCCGGACCTGATCCGGCTGTCGGTGGGCCTCGAACACCTGGACGATCTCATCGCCGACCTCGAGCAGGCATTGACGGCGGCGACCGCCGAGAACCCGGCCGACGGGGAGCTCGTCGGCGCCGCAGGATGACGTTGAGGGTCCGGACGACCGAGGGGGACGCCGCCGCGGCGCCCCCCGACGGGGTCGAAAGGGCCGGTCCACCGATCGGGACCGGTCGGCTCGAGTCGGTCGATCTGGGACCGTTCGTCCTCGACGACGGCGCGCGGCTGCCGGACCTGACCGTCGCCTACCGGCACGACGGTCCCGGCCCGGCCACGGCCCCGCAGGTCCTCGTCATCCATGCCCTGACCGGGTCGGCCGACGCCGCCGGCGACTGGTGGGAGCCGCTCATCGGTCCGGGTCGGGCACTCGATACGACGCGGGTCGGGGTCCTGGCGGCGAACCTGCTGGGTGGCCGTTATGGGACAACGGGTCCGACCTCGATCCATCCCTTGACCGGGAGCCCGTACGGCGCGGCATTCCCAGCGGTCTCGACACGGGATCAGGCCAGGGCGCAATGGGCGTTGCTCGACGCGCTCGGGATCGAGCGGCTCGATCTGGTCCTGGGCGGTTCGCTCGGCGGGATGGTGGCGCTCGAGGTCGCGCTCGAGCGACCGGAGTCGGTCCGGACGGTCATGCCGATCGCCGCTCCCGGCGCGACGGGCCCCATGGCCGTCGCATGGAACCACCTCCAGATCGAGCTCATCGATCGGCTGGGCCTGGACGGCCTGGCGCTCGCCCGCGAACTCGCCATGACCACCTACCGCAGCGAAGCCGACTTCGACGAGCGCTTCGGTCGGACCGTCGAGGATGACGGGCGCCCTTCCGTCGTCAGCTATCTCGACCACCAGGGGCAGAAGCTCGTCGACCGGTTCGACCCGGCTACCTATCGGGTCCTGACGAGCGCGATGGACCGCCATGACATCGGGGTAGCGTGGGGTGGCTCCGCCGGGGCGTTCGCTCGCCTGGCGGCCGGCCGGACGCGACTGACCGCCGTGGGCATCCAGGACGACATCCTGTATGGGCCGCGCCAGGTCCACCTAGTCGTCGATGCCGCACTCGATGCGGGAGTGGACGTCCGATACCGGGAGATCGCGTCGACCAAGGGCCACGATGCCTTCCTGGTCGAGTGGGACCAGTTGACGGGCCTGATCGCCGAGGCGCTGGGCGACTAGGCCCCGGGCGATGGGTCGACGATCGGGGTCGGGGTCGGGGTCGGCGTCGGGGTCGGCGTCGGGGTGGGAGTAGGCGTCGGAGACGGCGTCGGAGTCGGGCTGGGGGTCGGAGTCGGGGTCGGCGCGGGTGCGGTCTGCTGTCGCCAGAGATATTCGCGCAAGGTCAGGCCACTGGCACGGACCCTGGCCGCGACCGTGCGGCCGACGTAGCGGTAGTGCCATGGCTCGTAGGAGTAGCAGGTGACGCTGGCCTTGCCCTTCGGGTAGGACATCACGAAGCCATATTTCCAGGCGTTGGCCTTGAGCCAGCGACCCGCCTTCGTGGTGCTCCAGTCCGTGAAGTACCACGGGGCCGATCCGCCATAACTCCGGAAGTCGATGGTCGTCCCGAGCTGATGCTCGCTGTGACCGGCCCGGGCGCTCGCCTTGAGCGCGGCGGAGTAACTGGAGACGCGCGACCAATAGGCGAACGTCGAACGCTGGGTGGCATAGCTCCGGTAGGCGGACTGCACGGCCAATCGAGCGCCTGCCGCACGAGCAGCCCTCGCCATGGCCTTCAGATCGGTGATGACGAATCCGCGCACGAGGTGGCCGCCGTTAAGGCCGGCATAGGCGGTCGAACGGAGGCTCGGCGGGATATATGAGGAGGTGACGCGGTAGGTCGTGTCTAGGACCGTCCGGTTCCAGGCGGTGTAGGCACGCTGCGTAGTCGTGACGTCGGCGACTCGACACGGCGGCAGGGTCCCGGCCGAGACGACGGTCGCGGCCAGTCCCGTCGCGAACGCGACGACGAGCAGGAGCGCGAAGAGTCGGGGCGCGGCGTAACGCGGGTTGGTCAGGATCGACATCCCCGCCATCTTGGTACCCCACGGAACCCCAGTCGCTGACCCGAATGTACCGCCGGCAGCCCGGGGCTCGGCCGCTCAGGAGGTTCGTCGGGTATCATCCCGATCGGCTCCACTGGCGAGTGGCCAAGCGGTAAGGCGCCTGACTCTGGATCAGGAGATCGAAGGTTCGAATCCTTCCTCGCCAGCCAAACCACAACATCTAGGTCATCGCACCGCGAAGACCACCAGATATTGCGGTTCTGAGCTCGATCGGCGGCCGCGCCGAGGAGGCTCAGCTATGCGTAGTTCGCCTGACTCTACCCCGGTTTGTTCGCCTGACTCTTTGGGCCCATCCGGCGGTTCGCTTGATTCTTTTGGCCCGATTCCGACCGGGCTCGGCGCCTGAAGGGTTCAATTTCCCCGATTCGGGGTCTGCTGCACCGGTAGCATGCGCTCTCCTCCACCGGAAAGGAGCTCCATGCTGTTCTCGCTTCTGTACTTCCTGGTCCGCCGTCTCCTCGGAGCCGGAGGTCGCCTAGGAGCTGGCCTGGACTGGGCGGTATCGCATCTGCCGGCGCCTATGCGCCCGCGAGACCCGCTCGCTCGAGCGCTTCCGCTGCTCGCGCCCCCAGCGCGTCAGGCGTCTGGACGGCGTATCGACGGGTGACCTGGGTCGAGGCGTGGCCCATGTAGCGGGAGAGCTCCTCAAGCGGCATCCCGTTGTTCGCGAGGAGCGTCGCCGTCCCGTGGCGGATCCGGTGACTTCCGAAGTAGGGGAGGGACCCGCCACCGGCATGGTATCGGCGAGCGCGGTCAGGAAGTCGGCCATCGACCGGACGAGGCGGTACTGCTCCTCGGGCCTGATTGGGAGAGTGTCGGCCGGCGCCTCGAGCTGCTCCGGCAACAGGTTTCCAAGGGCGGGCC
>DAIOXD010000034.1:0-12294 GCA_036758145.1 Candidatus Limnocylindrales bacterium | reverse complement strand
CCAGCGCGTTGTCGACGGCGGTCTCGAAATCGGCGTCGTCGAAGACGATGTTGGGACTCTTGCCGCCCATCTCGAGGGCGACCTTCTTGAGGTTGACCGCGGCGCCGTGCAGAAGCGCCCGGCCGGCTTCGAGACCGCCGGTGAGCGAGATCAGATCGACATCGGGGCTGTCCGCGAGCGCCTGGCCGACCCGACCGCCCGGCCCGAGGACGAGGTTGACGACCCCGGGCGGCAGCCCGGCCTCCTCCAGCAGATGCGTCAGGTGGATCGCGGTCAGGGGCGTGACCTGGGCCGGTTTCATGATCACCGTGTTGCCGGCGGCCAGCGCGGGGGCGACCTTCCAGCTCATCTGGAGGAGCGGGTAGTTCCACGGCCCGATGAGCCCGCACACGCCGACCGGCTCATAGACGATCCGGCTGATCGCGTCAGGGTTGCCGGGGTCGACGATCCGTCCGGCATCCTTATCAGCGAGGTCGGCGTAGTACCGGAAGACGCGCGCCACATCGGCCATGTCCCCGCGGCTCTCGCGCATCGCTTTGCCGGTGTTGAGCGTTTCGAGCCGGGCCATCTCCTCGAGGTCGCGGTCGATCAGTCCGGCGACGCGATCGAGGAGCGCGGCGCGCTCGCCGGGGGGCCGGCGCGGCCAGTCGGTCGTGTCGAAGGCGCGCCGGGCGGCCGCGATCGCGGCCTGGACCTGGGCGTCGGTCGCGACATCGACCTCCGTGACGAGGGTCGCATCGGACGGATTGACGACGGGGGAGCAGGCGGCGTCCGCGGAGGCGACCCACTGCCCGTCGATATACAGGCTCGGCACCCTTGCCTCACTCCGATCAGCTGGTTGCGAGTTGGTCACCGAGGATGGGACGAGCCCAGCGAGGGCGTCAAGGTCCGGTCGCATGCCACGGGTCGATGCATGGACATGGAGCGGCCGCGGACGCGCTGGGGGAGCGCCCGCGGCCGGGGAGTAGCGATCGGGAGCGGTGAAGGGTCAGGCGGTGGCTTTGACGACCCATCCCGGTTCGGGGTCGCCGAACTTCGAGATGAGGTAGTCGCGCGACGCTTCGACGGCCTGGCGCGGACTGTCGAGCGAGGCCTTCAGCCGGAAGTCCTCCTTGAGGGCCTTGCCGGCCACCAGGACGGTCTTGACGTTCGAGGTGTCGGCGGCGCAGACGACCGCGCCGACCGGGTCGATGACCGGTGCCACGTTCACGGCCGACCCGTCGATGATGACGATGTCCGCCTGCTTGCCCGGGGTTAGTGAGCCGGTCCGGTCCGCGATACCGGCGACCTGCGCGCCACCGATCGTCGCCATGGCAAGGACCTGGCGCGCCGTGATGAGCTTGCTCTCGGGCTCGTTCCACTCCAGGTTCTCGTCCCACGCGACTTCGAAGCGGCGCGACCGCTCGGACGCGAAGATGGCGTGCATCTGGGTGAACTGATCCGACGATGCCGTCGTGGCCACGTCGGACGACAACCCGATCGGGATGCCGTAGTCGATCGCCTTGACCGCCTGCGCCCAGCCGTGGCCCATCTGCAGCTCGATCTGCGGCGCATATGACACGTTGCTGCCCGAGTCGCGGACCATGCCCCACTCGTCCTCGGTCAGGTGCGAGGAATGGATGTACGTGGTGTTCGGGTACAGCAGGTCCATATCGCGGAGCTTGCTCAGCTGCATCTTGGTGTAGCCGAACCGGTACATCGCGACGTGGACGGTGATGTTGAGGTCGAGCTCCTTCGCGAGCTCCCATTCCTGCCGCACGACCTCCTCGCGGCAGAAGTTCGTGCCGCGCGTGGCGAGCGCCATCGTGATCAGGCCGTCATCCGAGTTGAAGTACTGCGCCCGGAGGCGACGGGCCAGGTCGCCATCGATGGACAGGACGCTGCCGGCATAGTCGGGCCCGAACCACCAGTCCTGGAGCGACGTGTTCGGGAAGCCGAAGGCGAAGACCGATCGGATGCCGGACTCCTGGAGCCCACGGATGGCCTCGTCGGCGTGGGCCGGGGTGTTCATGATGTGCGACCAATCGACGAGCGTCGTGATCCCGGCATTGAGGCACTCGAGCGCGCCCCACAGGTTGCCCGCGTAGACATCGTCGGGTCGGTAGTTCGGGGCGAACCGGTCGAGGATGCCCGCGAAATAGGCGCCGAGCGTGAAGTCCGGCGCGCACGTCCTGATCGACGTCTCCCAGGTATGGCGATGGGTGTCGATGAAGCCCGGGATGACGATGTCGCCCGTGGCGTCGATCACCCGGGCATCCGCGGCGTCGAGGCCGATCCCGACCGCGGCGATCTTGTCGCCCTCGATGAGGACGTCGGCGCCGGCCATCTCGCCGAGTGCTGGGTCCTGCGTGAGCACGTATCCGCCCTTGATGAGCCATCGGTCCGTCATCGATCGTTCCCTCGCTTCAACTGCGGTCGCATCAGTCGTTCCTGATCGCCCGATCGGTCAACGCCGGCCCTCCTCACGCAGGTGACTCGCCACCATCGAGAAGTCGGCGTCGCCCCCAGCTGATCGTGTCGCGGCTTGGATCTCCTCGAGGTTGGCCTTCGCCTGGGGCATCGGGGTTCGGCTGGCCCCGGCCAGCTCGTCGATCAGGCGAAGGTCCTTCTCGGCGAGCGCCAGCGAGAAGGCGACCGGTGTTGCATCCGGCTCCATGAACGCGGCACGCTTGTAGCCCACGAACGGCGCGCCGGCCGCGCTCGCGGCGAAGACGTCATAGGCGAGCGCCCGGTCGATGCCGTTCCGCTCCGCGAGGACGAGCCCCTCGGACAGGGCGCCGTTCAGCCCGTAGACCAGGGTGTTCACGGCGAGCTTCATCGCCGCGCCGGTGCCGAGCGGTCCGACGTGAAAGAGTCGTCTGGCGAGACGATCGAAGACCCATCGGGCGCGCTCAAGGGCCGCGGCTTCGCCGCCGACCATGATCGTCAGCTCCCCCGCCAGCGTCGACGCGACGCTGCCCGAGACCGGGCCATCGAGGATGCCAGCGCCCGTAGCCTCGATGCTCGGGGCGACCGACTGGATGGTGTCCGGTAGGACGGTGCTCATGTCAACGGCGACGCTGTCGGAGCGGATCCCTGCCGCGATCCCGTCGGGTCCGCCGAACAGCGCCCGAACGGCCGCGTCGTCTGCGACCATCGAGATGATGACGTCCGCTCTGGCAGCGGCCTCGGCTGGTGTCGCCGCCGTTCGCCCGCCGATCCGCTCAGCGAGCGTGACCGCGCGATCCGGGGTCCGGTTGTAGACGGTGACCGCCATCCCCTGGGCCGCCAGACGTTCGGCGATCGCAGATCCCATCCGGCCGGTGCCCAGGATCGCGACTGTCGGCTCAGGCATGGACGCGCGTCCTCACGCGGCATCGTCGAGGCGCCGCCGGATCGTCTCGACGATGCGATCCACGGACGGGATGGCGAGGTCTTCGAGCGCGGCCGCCGAGGGCAGCGGGATGTGCGGGGTGGTGATCCGGACGATCGGCGCGTCGAGGCTGTAGAAACCTTCGTCGGCCACGATCGAGGCGATCTCCGCGCCCCAGCCGCACAGCCGCGGGTTCTCTTCGACCGTGAACAGGCGGCTCGTCTTCTTGACCGACGCGAGGATCGCTGCCGTGTCGAGGGGGACGAGCGAGCGCAGGTCGATGACCTCGACCTCGACTCCGCGTTCGGTGGCGAGCCGGTCGGCGGCCTCGACCGCCTTGGGGACCATCGCCGCGAGCGCGACGATCGTGGCGTCCGAACCGGCCCGAACGATCTTCGACGTCCCGAGCGTGTCAACGATCTCGCCGTCGGGGACCTCGCCCTTCATCGCGAAGAGGGCCTTGTGCTCGCAGAAGATGACCGGGTCGGGATCCCGGACGGCGGCCGCCATGAGCCCGACCACGTCGGCCGGCGTGGATGGCGCCACGACCTTCAGTCCCGGGATCGCCATCGCCCAGTTCTCGACGCTCTGGCTGTGCTGGGCACCGAACCGCAGGCCGGCGCCGTTAGCGGTCCGGATCACCAGAGGCAGCGAGACCTGGCCGTCGGTCATGTAGCGCGTCTTGGCGATCTGGTTGATGACCATGTCCCAGGTCACCGCGAAGAAGTCGGAGAACATCAGTTCGGCGATCGGACGCAGGCCGGTCATCGCCGCGCCCATCGCCGCCCCGACGATCGCCTGCTCGCTGATCGGCGTGTCGCGGACGCGGACCGACCCGAACTCGTCGAACAGCCCCTCCGTCAGCTTGAAGACCCCACCGGCGGCCCCAACGTCCTCGCCGATGAGCACGACCGACGGGTCGCGGCGCATCTCCTGGGCGATGCCGGCGGCGATGGCGGCGCGATACGTCAGTTCCGCCATGCCGACCCGCCATCGCTCCAGAGCTGGGTCTCGAGGACCTCGGGCGCTGGCTCGGGGGCGGCCCGGGCCTCGGCTTCGGCGGCGGCCACCGCATCGTGCGTCTCGGTCTCGATCGCGTCGAGATCGGCCGGGGCCACGCCCGTCGCCTCGAGCGACTGGCGATAGGCGGGGATCGGGTCGCGAGCCTTCCACGCGGCGACCTCGTCGTCCGGCCGGTACTTGCCGGGATCGGCGCGCGAGTGGCCGCCATGCCGGTAGGTGACCGCCTCGATGAGCGAGGGCCCGCCACCCGCCCGCGCCCGGTCGATCGCGGTTCGTGCGACCTCGTGGACGGCATCGACATCGTTGCCGTCGACGATGATCGATCCCAGGCCGTAGGCGGATGCGCGGTCGGCCGCCGGGTGCTCGACCGCGGTCACGTCCTGGATCGGGGTGTATTCCATGTAGCCGTTGTTCTCGCAGACGTAGACCACCGGCGCCTTCCAGACGGCGGCCATGTTGAGCGCCTCGTGGAACGCCCCGATGTTGGTCGCGCCGTCGCCGAAGAAGCACACCGCGACCTGGCCGGACTTGCGGTATTGGGCCGACCATGCGGCACCCAACGCGATCGGCAGATGGGCGCCGACGATCGCGTAGGAGCCCATCACCCCGTGCTCGACGCTGGTCAGGTGCATCGAGCCGCCCTTGCCACCGAGCAGCCCGGTTCCGCGGCCGAAGAGCTCGGCGAAGATCGGCGCCATGGGGACCCCGCGGGCGAGCGTGTGGTTGTGGCCGCGATACGTGCAGAACGTGTAGTCGTCGCGGCGCATCGCCGCCCCGAAGCCGGCCGCCACCGCTTCCTGGCCGTTGCCGAGGTGGGTCGTCCCGCGGACGAGCCCTTCGAAGAAGAGCTCCTGGGCTCGGACCTCGAAGTACCGGCACTCGACCATCGTCCGGTACATCCGGAGCCGGGTTGAGCGGTCGATCTCGGGGAGGGTCGTCGCCATCGGGCGGCTCCTAGTACGGGTTGGCGACGAACAGCTCGTCGGACGGGAAGCGGGTGATGACCTGCGGACCCGAGGCGGTGACGACCACCTCCTCCTCGATCCGGGCGGCCGACACGCCGTCCTTGGCCGGGCAGTAGGTCTCAAGGGCGATGACCATCCCCTCCTTGAGCTCCACCGGGTGGTCAATGGAGTTGAGCCGACTGATGATGGGCCGCTCGTGGAGGAAGAGCCCGACGCTGTGGCCGAACTGCAGCCCGAAGCATTCCATCTCGCTGTCGAACCCGAACTCCTCGGCCTTCGGCCAGACCTTGGCGACCTGGTCTGTGGTCACCCCGGGGCGCATCAGCTCGATGGAGCGATCGAGCCATTCGCGCGCCTGCTTATAGGCGTCCCGCTGCGCATCGGTCGCCCGGCCGACGACGAACGTCCGGTAGTAGCAGGTCTTGTAGCCGACGAATGTCTGGATGATGTCGAAGAACGCCTGATCGCCAGGTCGGATGATCCGGTCGGAGAAGACGTGTGGATGTGGGCTGCAGCGTTCGCCGGAGACGGCATTGATGTTGTCGACGTGCTCCGAGCCGAGATCGAACAGGAATTTCGTGACATCGGCGACCAGATCGCTCTCGCGCACGCCCGGTCGTAACTGCTCCGAGATGTACTGGTATGCGCCGTCGACCATGGCGCAGGCGGTGTTCAGCAGCATGATCTCGTCGACCGACTTGACCTCGCGCGCGTCGAGCATGACCTGCTGCCCATCGACCACGTTGACGCCTTCAGCCGCCAGGGCAGCGAGCATCGGCGGCTCCGCGATGTCGATGCCGATCGGCATGTCGGCCACTCCCTCCGTTTTGAGGATGTCGTGGATCTCACGCGCCGCCGATCGGAACAGGCCGGCATCCGGGGCGACAGCGCCGCGCAGCCCGACCATCCCGGCGTGGATATTCTCCTGGCGCATCCACGGGCAGTGGAGCCGGTGGTGCTTGGCAGCGGAACCGAAATCCCAGATGTGCGGATCCCCGCCGCGCGTCAGGAGGGCGTAGCGGGTCATCTTGTCGCGCGCCCACTCGCCGATATGGGTGCTCGTGACGTAGCGGATGTTGTTGAAATCGAACAGGAGGACCGCGCCGAGGTCCGAGGCCGCCAGCGCATCACGGGCGCGCGTCGTCCGGTACGTCCTCAGCCGGTCGACGTTCCAACGCTCTTCCCAGTCGACGTTCATCGAGCCGGGCGAGGCGAGAGATGGCATCACGACACGTTCCCCATTGCTGATCGATCCACGTGGGGTAGCACCCGGGTCGGGCAGTTTCGTTCATCCATGCTACACAGCGACGAAGGGTGCGCAAGTTGTCCCGCCGCGCGGAGCCCGAGCGTTGGCGAAGGCGGAGTGTGCACCCCCACTGTGCAGGATTGCAATATGGCTTGACACCTGTTCATTGTCTCTACACACTCCCGGGATCGCGGAGGAGGACCGCTGGACGTGGAGGAGGTCACATGCGCACAGATCCGACCGCCAGGATCCGCCTGACGCGGCTGGCCGGGTTGCTCGGCATCGCGAGTCTTATGGTCGCTGCCTGCGGAGGTGGGAGCGCGTCGACGGCGCCGGCTGCCGCTGTCACGGCGGCCCCGACCACGGCCGCGAGCCAGGCCGCCGTACCGAGCGTGGCGCCCAAGACCCTCGAGATCGCCTACCTATCGTTCGCCGTCGCCAACAGCTATGACGCCCCGATGCTGGCGGCCGCCCAGGCGGCTGCCGCGGCCGGGAACGCCAAGCTCACGGTCTTCGACGCGAACCTCGATCCGGCCACCCAGGTGAAGCAGCTCCAGGACGCGACCGCGTCGGGCAAGTACGACGCGATCATCACCCAGCCCCTGTTCGGCGCGGGGATGGTCGAGGACGTCAAGAAGGCGATCGCCGCAAAGATCGCCGTCGGCAACATCGACCAGGTCCTCGGCACGGACATGACCACGCCGAATTCCCAGGTCGAAGGGTTGAGCGCCAACGTCGCCTTCGTCCCGAGCGAGCTCGGGCGCAAGATCGGTGAGCTCGTCGTGGCAGCCTGTGCCGATCTCAAGGCGAACCCGTGCAATGTCGGGTACATCTGGTCGGTCAAGGCGGCCGCACTCGACATCGCACTCAAGGCCGCGTTCGACACGGCGATCGCGAGCCATCCGGAGATCAAGGTCGTGTCGGACAGCGGTGAGTCCTTCTACACGACGGCCCTCGGATTGAAGGCCTCGCAGGATATCGTTGCCGCCCACCCGGACATCTCGGTCATCGTCAGCGCCGACCAAGCCATCACCGGTGCCGTCCAGGCCGTCAAGGACATCAAGGACAAGGTCCGACTGGTGGGCTACGGCGGCGGCGCGATCGCATTCCAGGATATTGCGGCCGGCACCCGGTTCGGGACGGTCATGCAGGCGCCGGCGACCGAGGGACTGGTCGGCACCCAGCAGCTCATCAACGCGATCCGGACCGGAACCGCGGCACCCGGCGTCGACCCGCTCGCAACCCTCCCCGATGGTGGGGTCGTGACCAAGGCCAACGTCGCTACCTTCCTGCCGCTCGCGGAGTGGCCGGGCTGAGGCCGACCCGGGTCTGCTGACGCGGTGGACGCCACGGCGGACGGCACTGTCCATCTCGAGGTTCGCGCGCTCGGCAAGTCCTTCGGGGCGACACGCGCACTCGATGATGTCTCGGTCGCCGTCCGTGCCGGCTCGGTCCACGCGTTCGTGGGCGAGAACGGCGCGGGCAAGTCCACGCTCGGCAAGATCATCGCCGGCGTCTTCCCCCAAGATCAGGGCGACCTGGTCCTGCGGGGAACGTCCGTCTCGTTCGGCTCTCCCCGCCATGCGCTCATCCGGGGGATCGCGCTCGTTGCGCAGGAGGTCGCTCTAGTCCCGAGACTGACCGTGGCCGAGAACATCTTCCTCGGCGCCGAACCGAAACGCGCCGGCTTCATCGACCGGCGGTCGCTTCGGGATCGGTTCGATCGGTTGATCGGCGACGCCGGCTTCGACCTCCAGGCAGGGATGGTCGTCGGCCACTTGCCGCTCGCCCAGCAGCAACAGGTCGAGATCCTGCGTGCGCTCGCACGCGAGGCCGACCTCATCGTCCTCGACGAGCCGTCGGCGAGTCTGTCGGCGAAGGAGATCGACCGCCTCCACGAGATCGTCCGCGGGCTGCGGACGCGCGGTCGCACGGTGATCCTCGTCTCACATTTCCTGACGGAGGTCCTCGATCTGTCGGATGTGGTCACAGTCCTCCGCGACGGCCGCGTCGTCAGGACGAGCCTCACATCCGAGGAGACCGAGGGGAGCCTCGTGACCGGGATGCTCGGCCGACCGATCGGACGCGCCTATCCCGAGAAGCGGATGCCTGCCGCGGACGCACCCATCGCGCTGGCCATCGAGGGCCTCGTCGCGCCCGGTGTCGAGGGTGCGACGCTGACTCTCCGGGCAGGCGAGATCCTCGGCCTGGCCGGTCTCGTCGGCGCCGGCCGTTCCGAACTGGCACGTGCCATCTATGGGGCGAATCCGACGACGGCCGGCGGGGTCCAGGTCGCGGGCGCCATCCCCCCGGGACGAGGACCGGCGGCCTCGATCGACGCGGGCGTCGCGCTGATCCCCGAGTCACGCAAGGACGATGGGCTGATCCTGCGGCGACCGATCCGCGAGAACGTCAGCCTGACGAGTCTCAAGCGCTTCCAGCGGCTCGGTTTCGTGCGACACGGAGCGGAGCGGACGGAGGTCCGCGACGCCCTCGGGCGGGTCGGTGGGACGCCGCTCCTCGAATCGATGGCCGGGTCGCTGTCCGGCGGCAACCAGCAGAAACTGCTCTTCGCCCGCGCGACGCTCATCGGCCCTTCGGTCCTGCTCGCGGACGAACCGACGCGCGGCATCGACGTCGGGGCGAAGCGCGACATCTATGAGGTCCTGGTTCGACTGGCATCGGATGGGATGGCGATCCTGCTGATCTCGAACGAGGTCGAGGAGATCCTCGGGCTGGCCCATCGGGTGCTCGTGATGCGGGCGGGACGACTCGTCGCCGAGCTGGCGGGTCCGGACATGACGGAGGAGGCCATCGTGAGCGCCGCATTTGGCACGACCACCACGACGGCCGCATGAGCGCGAGCACGGTCGGTGCCGATCAGGGCAAGGCGCCGCTGACCCAGCGGGCCGGTCGCCTCATCGGGCGGGCGGGGATCCTCATCCCCTTCCTGATCGCCTTCGTGGTGCTCGCCGTGATCAGTCCGCCGTTCCTGCGCTTCGGCAACCTGACCAACATCCTCGACCAGCAGGCCGGGATCATCATCGTGGCGTGTGCCGGGACCTTCGTGCTCATCACTGGCGGGATCGACCTGTCGATCGGCGCGATCTACGGGCTGGCCGGCGCGGTGGCGTTGACGACCGCATCGTCTGTTTCGCCGGTGGCGGGGGTCCTGGCCGGGCTCGCAGTCGGCTTGGCGGTGGGTCTCGCGAACGGGATCATCGTCACGCAGTTCCGGATCAATCCGCTCATCGGCACGCTGGCGATGACGTTCGTGGTGAGCGGCATCGCGGCGATCGTGACCAAGGGCAACCTCGTCGTGGCCCTCGGCCACCTGGACTTCCAGTCGTTCGCGGCGACGAAGATCCTGGGGATCTCGAGCGCGGCCTGGATGATGATCGCCATCGCGATCCTGGCGATGATCCTGCTGAGTCGGACGACCTTCGGGCGTTACGTCTACGCGACGGGTGGGAACGCGCAGGCGGCCCGGCTCGGGGGCGTGCGGATCAACGCCGTCCGGGTCGCGACCTTCGCGCTGAGCGGGACCGGCGCCGCCCTCGCGGGGACCCTCGACGCGTCCCGGGTCCTCAGCGCCCAGGCCAGCAGCGGGCAGTTCCTGACGTTCACCGTCCTGACCGGGATCATCGTCGGCGGGACGAGCATCCTCGGCGGCGAGGGCACGATCGGGCGGACGGTCCTCGGCTGTCTGTTCGTCGCGCTGATCGCCAACGGCTTCAACCTGCTCGGGCTCGATCCGTTCTACCAGCAGGTGACCCTGGGTGTCATCCTCCTGCTGGCCGTCGGGGTCGACGCCTGGTCGCGACGGTTCGAGTAGGACCCGACCCCATCCACCACCCCAGCTAGCGAGCGTCGAGATGCACTCCGTCGGTCACATCGACCCCTCGTTCATGGACCGCCCCGCTCCCGCGTCGGATACGTCGTCCGGGCTCGCCCGGCTCCGGATCGTAGGCCCTGACCAGGGCGCGGTCCACACCGACCTCGCCATCGTCGGACTCATGACGGGCGGCTGGCTGGCTCCCCACGTCCATTCGTTCGAAGAGGCGCTGTACGTCCTGTCCGGCGAACTGCTGCTCGACCTCGGAGGTCAGGTCTACCGACTCGTGACCGGCGACTACGCGCTCATCCCGACGGGTGTGCGACATGCGCTCGGTAACACGGCCGCCGAGCCGGTTCGCCTGCTCTCGCTCAACAGCCCACAGCGGCTCGACCCATCCGGCCCGAGACGTGACACGTTCTTCGAGAGGACGCACGACCTGTCCCGGATGGACGCCGCTGCTGTCCGCCCGCCGTTCGGCGATCCGACCCTTCGCCTCGTCGGCCACTACGAGGGCACGCCGCCGCAACTCGAAGCGCTCCGGGTGGACGACCCGGCTCGCGGTCGCGCGCCGGCCGGGATGGACACCGCGATCCTCGCGTACAGCGGCATCTCGGTCAGGATGCTGGTCGATCGCGGCTTCGGCGCCGACCACGTCACGATGTTCACCGTCGACTACGAACTCGGCGGGGCGGCGCAGGCGCATGACCACCCGTTCGAGGAGGCCTATGTGTTCCTCGCCGGCGAGATCGAAGGGGAACTCGACGGCCAGCGCCATACCTTCCGACCGGGAGACGTCGTGTTCGCCGGGGTCGGCTCTGTCCACGGGTTCTACAACGTCGGCACCGAGCGGGTGCGATGGATCGAGACGCAGGCGCCCCAGCCGCCGGCGCGTCACAGCTACCGCTGGCTCGATGCCTGGAAGCGGTTTGAGGAGGCCTGACATGTCGAGCGAGGGGTCCATCGTGGTCGTCGGGGGCACGGCCGGGATCGGCAAGGAGCTGGCGCGCTACTACGCCGGCACGGGGCGCGAGACGATCCTCACGGGCCGCGACGCCGCCGGCGCCGAGGCGGTCGCGACCGAGATCGGCGGCACGGCGCGGGGCATCGCGCTCGACCTCGCAAAGCCCAAGACGATCCGTGAGGCGCTGTCGTCGGTCGGTCCGGTGCGCTACCTGGCGATCGTCGCCATCCAGCGCGACGACAATACGATCCGTGAGTTCGACATCGACCGGGCGATGGAGTTGGTGACCCTAAAGCTCGTCGGCTTCGCGGAGGTCGTCCATGTGCTCCTCGATCGGTTGTCACCCGATAGCTCGATCGTCTTGTTCGGCGGCCAGGCGAAGGATCGCCCATACCCGGGTTCGACGACGGTCTCGACCGTGAACGGTGGGATCTCCGGACTCGCGCGGACCCTCGCCTTTGAGCTGGCGCCCATCCGGGTCAATGCCATCCACCCGGGGATCACCGGCGACAGTCCCTTCTGGCACGGGAAGCCGCCCGCGGTCCTCGAAGGTCACCTGTCGAAGACGATCACCAAGAAGCTGGCGATGATGGACGATATCGTCGACGGGACACGGTTCCTGCTCGAGAATCCGTCGGTCGAAGGGATCGACCTCGTGGTCGACAACGGCAGGATGATGTTCTGACGATGGCTGCATGAGCGATCGATCGTCGACCCGGGAGCTCGGAGCTCGCCCCGACTATCCGGAGATGGGGGAGCGGCTCCGGGCGGCGCGTTCGGCGCGGCGGCTGAGCCTGCGTGAGCTGGCCGGCCGGCTGGGCGTCTCGCCGAGTCTCATCTCACAGATCGAGACCGGGCGCGCCAACCCGTCGGTGAGCACGCTCTACGCGATCGCCGCCGAACTCGATG
>DAIOXD010000033.1:10305-12518 GCA_036758145.1 Candidatus Limnocylindrales bacterium | reverse complement strand
GCCGTCGCGGCATCGCCCTCGGCGAGCGCGTCGAGCGAATGCGACAGCCGGACGAGGCGCTCGGCCTCGTCCCAGAGCGAGTCGTAGGTCGCCCGGTCGGCGACGATGACCCCGTCGCGCAGCGCCTCGAGGTAGCCTTGCAGGTTGGTCAGCGGGGTCCGAAGCTCGTGTGCCGCGTTGGCGATGAAGTCGCGCCGCATCGCCTCCTGGCGCTCGAGGCTGGCGGCCATCTGGTTGAACGAATCGGCGAGGCTGGCGAGCTCCTCGGGGCCGTCTCGGGGGACACGGGCCGCGTAGTCCCCTTCGGCGATGCGGCGCGCGGCGGCACCGACCTCGGCGATCGGTCGGGTGAGCATCCGGGCGAGGAAGATCGCCAGCGCGACGCTCGCGATGGCCGCCACGGCGACCGCGGCGAGGACCACGGTGGTGACCGACTGGTCGTACATCGACTGGGCGTGGTCCGCCGAGACACCGACCTCGGCCATGAGCGAGCGGAAGACCTCGGCCCCGACGACGGTGACCCCGACCGCCAGGATCGCCAGCCCGACACCGGCCGAGACGAGGGCCGCCAACGCGATCCGGGTCGCGATCCCTCGGCCGATCACGACCGGGCGGCCCGGTAGCCGATGCCGCGGACGGTGGCGACGTAGCGCGGCTGGTCGGCGTCGTCGCCGAGCTTGTCACGTAGTCGGCCGATGTGGACGTCCACCGTCCTGTCGAGCACCTCGGATTGATCCTGGCCATAGACCGCGTCGAGGAGCTGGTCGCGGCTCAGGACCCGGCCGCCGGCCTGAACGAGCGTCGTCAGGAGGCGGAACTCGACGTTGGTGAGCGGGATCGATGTGCCGTCGCGGGTGACTTCGTGCCGGTCGAGGTCGATCAGGAGGTCGGCGATCGTGAGCGGCGCGCGGCTCGCGTCGTCCGCGGGCATGACGGCCGTCCGTCGGAGGATCGACTTGACGCGGAGGACGAGCTCGGCCGGCGAGAAGGGCTTTGGCAGGTAGTCGTCCGCGCCGTCCTCGAAGCCGGCGATGCGGTCGACCGTCGAGCCGCGCGCGGAGAGGACCAGGATGGGCGTGGCGGCCGCCTCGTCGTCGCGGCGCACGGCGCGGATCACGGCCCGGCCGTCCAGCTCGGGGAGCATCAGATCGAGGACGACCAGCGCCGGCCGGTGGCGCTCGATGGCGTCGAGGGCGGCCGGCCCGTCCGCGGCGGTCACGACCGAGAAGCCGTCGCGCTCGAGGTACGTCCGCACCAAGCGGACGATCTTGGCGTCGTCGTCGACGACGAGGATCGGCCGCTCGGGGATCGGTGAAGGTGGCGGGCTCGGCATCGGGAGCATGGTAGGGGAGCGATGGTAGGCCGCCCGCATGACGGGCCTGTGACGAGGGCCGGCGTTCGGCGCCGCGGCGCCATTTGCCAAATATCCACCCCGAGACTGGTCGGCAACGTGGCGATCCTGGCCTGAGCGTGGGGTCCGTGCCAGATATGTGCCGCAGGAATGAATGGCATGCGAATCGCGGGCATGGCATGCCTAGCAGTCCCGGCATGGATATCTGGCAGAATGCCTGCCGGGGTGGTGAAACCATTGCCTGACTAGAACAGATGTTCTACTCTAGCCGTCCGATGGCGACCCTCTCCCCGGACGTGACGGCAGCCGTGACGAGTCTGCAGGCTCGCTGGGGAGCGGCAGCTCCGAGGATCACGGACGGATCGCTCGCGCTGGCGCTGGCGCTGGCGCCGGAGCCGGAGCCAGCGCTGGCGGTCGAACCGGCCCTGGTGCCACTCCCCGGGATCGGGCCACGGCCAGCGCCCCGGCCCGAACCGAACGATCGCGTCATCCACACCGGTTTCGCGGCCCTCGACGCCATCCTCGGACCCGGCGGTCTGCCGCGTTCGGCGAGCGTCGCGATCCGCGGCGACGGCTCGAGTGGCCGGACGACGCTCGTCCTGCGGCTGGCCGCGGAGGCCCAGGTCCAGGGATCCATCGTGGCCTGGCTGGACCTCTCGCGCAGCTTCGACCCGGTCGAGGCCGTCGCCCGCGGCGTCCGGCTCGAGTGGCTCGTGGTCATCACCCCCGAGACCCTCGACGAGGGCCTCGCCATCGGTGGCGCGCTGCTGGCCGGTCGCTCGGTCGACCTGCTCGTCCTCGACCTGCCCGGCGGCCGGCTGGCCGCCACGGACAAGCCTGCCCGGATCGCCGATCGGCTCGG
>DAIOXD010000033.1:0-10295 GCA_036758145.1 Candidatus Limnocylindrales bacterium | reverse complement strand
CGCCGAGCCGAGACGCTCTTCGTCGTGCTCGAACCGCCGGGCGGCGGGGGTGGCTCCGGCAAGGCGGCCGGCGGCCTGGCCACCGCCGTCGCCGAGTCGACCGGCATCCGACTCGAGCTCGCCCGACGCTCGTGGATCCGGCTCGGGCGCGACATCGTCGGCCAGCGGACGGAGGCGCTGGTCGCTCGCAATCGATATGGCCCGCCGGGGCGGCGGGCGACCCTCCGCATCCTCTACGCCGACGGTGGCGAACGCGACGCCTGTCTCGCCCGCGACGACCTCCTCCGCGACGAAACCCTCGATCAAGATCCCGTGATCGAAGCCCCCGATCCAGCCCCCGCGATCGACGAACGGACCATCCGCGATGCGACTCCTCCATCTCCATCGGCCGCACCTCCCCCTCGAGCTCGCCCGGGCGAGAGCCTCCAAGCTCTTTCTGTCCTTCCCACCCGGCCCGCTCGTCCTGGGCGGGCAGCCGTGGGATCCGGGCCCGGTCATCGACGCCAACCTGGAGGCCCGGGCGCTGGGCGTCCGGCGGGGGATGCCGCTCGGGAGCGCCCACCGGCTCGTCCCTGAGGCGACCTTCATCGACCCGGACCCTGACGCGGACCGGGCGACCATCGAAGCCGCCTTCGAGGCGCTCGCGGCATTCAGCCCGGGGATCGCCGGCAGCGCCGACCCGCTCGACGCCGCCTTCGGCCTGTTCGAGGTCCAGGTCGACGGCCTCGAAGCGTTGTGGGGCCCAGAACCGGTCCTCGTCGGCCGGCTGGCGGAGGCGCTCGGGTGGGACGGGATCCGGGCCGGGATCGCCGGGACGCGGTTCGCCGCGACGGTGGCCGCCGTCCTCGCCCGACCCGGGGCGCCCATCCTGGTCCCACCCGGTGACGAGGCCGCGTTCCTCGCCCCGCACCCGTCGGGTCTGCTCACCACGGATGCGGACGTCCGCGCCCGGCTCACGCGGTTCGGCCTGCGCCGGATCGGGCCGGTCGCCGAGCTCGCCCGGTCCGCGCTCGTCGCGCGCTTCGGCGATGAGGGCGCCCGGATCCATGCCCGGGCGCGCGGGGAGGAGCTCGAAGCGTTCCGGCCACGTCATGCTCCCGAGCGGCTCCGGCTCGCCCTCCCCATCGAACCCGCGGTCGAGGATCTCGAGCCGCTCCGCTTCGTCCTCCATCGACTCGCCGTCGCCCTGACCGGCCAGCTCGTCGCGCGCGGGCTGGCGGCATCGCGGGCTCGGCTGCATCTCGACCTGGACCTTGCCTTCGCCCGCGCCGGGACATCCGCCGAGGTCGATGTCGAGCAGCGCTTCCCCGAACCGACCGCCGACGCCGAGGCGATCGAACGCCTCCTGTTCGCCCGTCTCGAGCGGACCCCGCCGCCGGCCGCGGTCGCACGTCTCTCGCTCGAGCTGGACGGCACTGCCCCGGCGACCGGTCAGCAGCTCCCGTTGTTCACGCCACAGGCCGCCCGCGGCGCCCGGCTCGAGTGGCAGCTCGCGAGGCTCGCCCTGACCTTCGGGGAGGATCGCGTCCGGCGGGTGGAGATCGCGGATCCGGAGGCGCCGCTCCCCGAGTTGCGCTGGGCCTGGCGTCCGGTCGCCTCGGGCGAACGGGGCGTCCCACGATGACCCGCCTCCTGCGCGGCCACCCACCGATCGAGGTGGAACTGGATCCGGATGGGGCGCTCGTCGCGATCCGCTGGAACGGTCGTCGCGAGACCGTCGAGGTGTGCAATCGATGGCGGGTCGACGAGGCGTGGTGGCGCGGACCGATCGCCCGGGACTAC
Organism: Candidatus Limnocylindrales bacterium; assembly: GCA_036758145.1. Taxonomy (GTDB): domain Bacteria; phylum Chloroflexota; class Limnocylindria; order Limnocylindrales; family CSP1-4; genus SPCO01. The sequence goes on along the minus strand of DAIOXD010000033.1, from coordinate 8,513 downwards.
TTCAAGGTGGTGGGGGCTCGCTGGCTCGCACTCGTCTATCTCGATCGTGTCGACGGATCGTGGCACCTCGAGCGCCTCTACGACTGACCGTCCTCCCGGCCGATGCGACCGAGGTGCGTGTCGTGGAACGAGGACGGCAACTTGAGGCCGTAGCCGACTGCCCGGTCCATACCGACATGGGCGATGAGGACGGCGCCGAGGATCGAGACCGCGGTCGCATCCGCCGCCAGCCCGACTCCGAGCACAGTCAAGCCCGCGACCCACGTGTGAGCGGCGTTGTAGGTCAAGGCTCCGACTCGCGGGTTCCGCAGGTAGCCGACCATCGAAAGATCCGGCAGCAGCAGGAGCGGCACGACAAGAAGCCACGGCCCACCGAGCCAGCCGTAGAGCGCGACACCGGCGATGAAGGCCGCCGCACCTTCGAGCCTGAGCCAGCCCCGCACTGACTGACTCGCCGCGGCTGGCTGGTCGTTCGTCCCGAAGGCCGTCGTCGATGCCATATCGATCGCTCCTTTGCCGGCCAGCCTCGCTGCCATGGTTGCCTGGCGCACGGGTTCCTGACGATGGACCTGGCGGGAGCCTTCCGGCTCGGCGGCGACCTCGAAGCCGCCTATCTGTTCGGAATCGAAACGATCCTCACGGGTGTCAGCGAGCGGGCGTCCCCAACGTCAAGCTGAGCACGAAGAGAATGAGCAGCACGCCGACGACGAGCACCAGCGCCCCGATGTCCCGCGGACGAGCAGTTTGCACGATCTCGCCTCCCCCAGGCTTGGTCGAACCGGATCCGGACCGGTTGGCTGCAGCATAGACGTCCGGCCCGACCCCTGCGTTGCGCAGCCGCACCACGCGTGGTTGCCGCTATGCACCATTTCACCCGTGCGGACAGGTCGCTCCGTAGAGGATGGTGACCGTCGTGACGCTGCCGAGCGGCGCCGCCTTGACCTGGAGGATGCAGCCGGCCGGTTGCCCCGACATGTCAAGCGTGTACGTCCCGTCCTCGAGCGGACCGCCCAGGGCGACCGTCGTATACCCCGCGGCCATGAGTTGCGTCTGGAGGGTCGTGGCGATCGTCTTCGCCGCGTTGCCGTTGACCGTGAACGTCGCCGAGGCCGGCCCGGTCGCCGCTTCCTCGGACGGCGTGGAGCCCGCGATCGTCGGGAACCCCGACGGGAGGCTGTCCCAGATGCGGCCCCAGTCAGTATCGGACTGGCTGGCCGTGTCCTGGCTCCCGGCCGCGGCCGTCGCGGTGGCCACGGCCGCTGGGGACGATGGAGTCGGCGACGCCGACGAACCGGCCGACGAGCACGCCGCGAGCGCGATCGCCGCCACCACCGACAGGCCGATGACGAGATGAGGCGCCCGGGCGTGGTGTCGGTTCGCGGTCATCCGCTCAGTCGTCCCTGATCGTCCGTGTCGACCCGAAATGGCCCGGCGTCCCCGGCGCCACGTCCGCGACCCATCGCTCGCCATCGGGGCCGAGATGACGGTCATCGTCGGTCCAGAGCGGCTCGTCCGTCTCCTGATGCCGCCGCCGCGCAGCCTCCCGACGTTCGTGCCGGTCCCCCAGCGGCGGATCGAACGCGGGTCGGCCGGAGACCAGATCGCGAATCCGGGACCAGAACGTCATGGCGCGAGTCTAGCGCCCGGACGTGACAGGACCCCGTCGCCCCCAAGCGACGGGGTCCTGTGGCCAGATGAGTCGCTCACCGACTCATCGGCGGGTCGGCACCCCGACCATCGCAGTCGAGCGCCGCCGATCGTCCCGAGCCCCCAGGCGACGAGACGTCTTGTAGTCGCGTTTACGAGCTTGCCGCCTGGACCGCGAGGACCGCGGGGAGGAGGCCAAGGATGAGCAGCATCGCGAGGGCGACCATCGCCCCGATCCGGATGGCGGAGAAGGCGATCTGGCGCATCGGTGCGTGCATGTCGGTGAGACGCCGACCTGCCCATCCTTGTTTCGTCCGGATCGAGCGATTTCTGATGGGAATCTCGTCCCGGGCATGACCCTGACCCACGGGTGCAACGATAGAACAGATGTTCTATACTGTCGAGCCCCAAGCAGCCGGCTTTGCGACCGGAGCGACCCGTGGCACAGACCCCGTACGCCGAACTCCATTGCCACACCAACTTCTCGTTCCTCGACGGGGCGTCGGCGCCGGACGACCTCGTCGAGCGGGCCGTCGAGCTGGGGCTGACCGGGCTGGCCGTCACGGACCATAACGGCCTGTACGGGGCGGTCCGCTTCGCCAGTGCGGCCGAGGCGGCTGGACTCCACCCGGTCGTCGGCATCGAGATCGAACTGCTCGATCCCGTGGTGGCGGATCCGGCCGGGATCGTCGTGCCGCACCGTCGGGTGCAATGCCGCGGCGCCCGGACGCCCGTCGAGGCCCTGCCCGCCGATGTGACCGAGGGCCTGCCCATCCGCCCCCGGCCATCTCGCGCTCGCCTGCCCGGCCATCGCGCCACGGTCAAGGAGGACCTGCGCGGGATCGGCGAGCGGTCGCGTGGCCCGCATCTCGTCCTCCTCGCTCGCTCGGCGATCGGCTGGCGGAGCCTGTGCCGGCTCGTCTCGCACGCCAACATGGCCGGCACGAAGGGCGTCCCGCGCTTCAGCCAGACGCTGCTCGCCGAGCACACCGAAGGTCTCGTCGCGCTGTCGGGCTGTCGCGACGGCGAGCTCGCCCGGCGGCTGCGGACCGGCGACCTGGCCGGGGCACGGGCCGTGGCCGAGCGCTATGCGACGCTCTTCGGTCGCGGCGACGGGCCTGCCACGAACGGGTTCTTCATCGAGCTGTCGCACCACCTCCTGCCCGATGACGACTGGCTCGTCGCGGAGTCGGCGGCCCTGGCCGAGGCGGCGGGTCTGCCGGTCGTCGTCAGCAACGACGTCCACCACGCCCGACCCGAGGATCGCGAGCTGGCCGATGTCCTGACCGCGATCCGGCACGGCCGGCCGCTGGATGCGCTCGGCGACCTGCGCCGGCCGGACGGCGAGTCGTATCTCAAGACGGGTTCGGAGCTGGCGGCGATGGTACCCGGGGAGGACCGGGCGGCTCGAGCCTGGGCGGCGGGGATCTCGACGACGGTCGAGCTCGCGGCGTCGTGCTCGGTCGATCTGGGCTTCGAGCAATACCGCTTCCCGGGCTTCGCGGTGCCGGGCGGCGAGACGGCCTTCAGCTATCTCGTGGACCTGTGCCAGACCGGTGCCCGGAAGCGCTATCACCCGCTGACGCCGCCGGTCGTCAAGCAGCTCGCGCACGAGCTCGACGTCATCCAGACGACCGGCCTTGCCGAGTTCTTCCTGATCTGCTGGGACATCATGCGGTTCGCCAAGGAGCAGAAGATCCCGGCGCAGGGGCGGGGGAGCGCGGCGGGTTCGATCGTGGCCTACGTGCTCGGGATCACCCGGGTCGAGCCGATCCGCCACAACCTCCTCTTCGAGCGCTTCATCAACGAGGGCCGGACGACCTATCCGGACGTCGACATCGACTTCTCCTCCGAGCGGCGGGAGGAGGTCATCCAGTACGTCTACGGCCGTTACGGCCCCGAGCACACGGGGATGGTCTGCAACCTCGTCACGTACCGGGCGCGCTCGGCGGTGCGCGAGGTGGGCTATGCGCTCGGGTTCCCGCGCCCGCTCGTGGACCGGGTCGCGAAGGCGCTCGAGACGTACGACTCGGTGATGGTCCGGCGGGACCTCGAGGCGGACGGCGGGTTCGCCGAGTTCTTCCGGCGGCCGGGAGACGACGAGGCGGTCGAGGCGGCGGCCGCGGCACTGACCGGCGATCGCGGCCTGACCGACGCGATGGGCCAGCTCAACCACGCCCGAGGCGGCCGGCTGGCGGCGGGTGGGGCGGGAATGGCGACCGTGGCGAGCGGGGTGGCCCCATCGGCCGATCCTCGCCATATAGCAACCACGCTCGTGTTCGGCGACGACGGGACGACTGGAAGGCCCGATCATGGCGGTCCGCACGCTCAGGCCCGCGACGAACGTACCGCAAGCGACCCGATTGGTTCGCATAGCACGAATGACGCTGCTATCTGGCAAGGACGAGGGGGCCCGCGGGCCGCGCGCGCGGATCAGGCGCGGACCCCGCGGGCACTCCCGGACCGTCTTGCCCCGGTCACGGGACTGCGGGCCGGTGGCCGGACGGACGACGAGGGCGGCCCGGGCGACACGCCGGCCAGCGTCGCCTGGCTGCGCGACGGTCGCGGGACGGGCTACAGGGCGGACACCGATCGGCTCGTCGCACCGCCGCTCATCGAGGGTCGGCGGGTCGATCCGGAGAGTGGCCAGCTCGAGCCGCCGCCGCGCGCGACGGACAAGCTCGGCCGCCCGAACCGATGGGACCCGCCGGCCGCGCCGCGCCGGGCGGACGCAGGGGCCGCGGCCGCGCACTCCTCGGTCGCCCGTGTCGAACCGGAACCGCCGCCGGAGGCCCGGGGCGGTTCGACCGTGGGCCTGTCGGACTGGGAGCGCTGGCTCGAGTTCTGCGCCCGGATCGATGGCTTCCCGCGCCACCTCTCGATCCATTCGGGCGGGATGCTGGTGACCGCGGCGCCGCTCATCGACATCGCCCCGATCGAGCGGGCCACGATGGTCGACCGGGTCGTCGTCCAGTTCGACAAGCGCGACGTCGAGACGCTCAAGCTCATCAAGCTCGACCTGCTCGGGCTCGGGATGCTCGCCGCGATGGACGAGACGCTCCAGCTCATCGAGCACGACTGCGCGGCCTGCCTCGACCTCGACCGCCTCCCCGAGGACATCCCGGAGGTCTTCGAGATGCTCCAGGCGGCCGACACGGTCGGGGTCTTCCAGGTCGAGAGCCGGGCCCAGATGCAGACGCTCCCCAAGTCCCGGCCCCGAAACCTGGACGATCTCGTCGTCGAGGTGGCGATCATCCGGCCAGGCCCGATCCAGGGCAACGCCGTCCATCCGTACCTGCGCCGCAAGCAGGGCCTCGAACCGGTGACCTACCTCCATCCGAGTCTGGAGCCGGTGCTCGAGGATTCGATGGGGGTGATCCTCTACCAGGAGCAGGTCATGCGTATCGCCATCGAGGTCGGTGGCTTCTCGGCGGCCGAATCGGACGGGTTCCGGCGGGCGATGGGAACGTGGCGTTCGAGCCGTGAGATGGAGAAGCTCCACCAACGGTTCTTCGATGGCTGCATGCGCCAGCCGGGGATGACCGAGGAGGTCGCCGAGGAACTCTTCCGGCAGGTCGCCGCCTTCGCGAGCTTCGGGTTCGCCAAGTCGCATGCCGCGGCCTTCGCCCGGACGGCCTACGAATCGGCCTTCCTCAAGCTCTTCTACCCGGCCCAGTTCCTGGTCGGGCTCGTCAACGCCCAGCCGATGGGCTTCTACCCGGTCGAGGTCCTCGTCAACGACACCAAGCGCCACGGGGTGGCCGTCCTGCCGGTCGACATCAACGCGTCCTCGTACAAGACCACGACCGAATGGGTGGGCAGGCCCGGCGAGCCACTCCCCGAAGGCGCCGGGATCGCCGCCCGACCGGAGCCGATCGAGTCGTCGGCCTGTGTCGTGCCATCCGCGGCCGCGCGCGACGGCTGGACGCCGGAGGCGACCGCGGGCTGGGGCGTCCGGCTGGGCCTCCACCTCGTCAAGGGGATCGGCGAGCAGCACGCGGCGCTCCTCGACGCGGAGCTGGGGCGCGGTCCGTACCGGGACCTGGCGGAGGTGGTGGAGCGGACCGGGCTCCCCGAGGAGGTCCTGGAGCGGCTCATCCGGACCGGTGGACTCGACTCCCTGGGCCGGCCGCGACGCGAGCTGCTATGGCAGCTGCGCGAGGTGGCCGGCGCCTCACGCGGCCGGGTGGACGGGCGGACGCTGCGCGGTCTCGGTCGGGCAGCCGGCAAGCGCTCCGCGGCGGCCGGGCGGCCGATGGACCTGCGGCTCCCCGCGACGGAGGCCCCGCTACTCCCCGCCATCACCGAATCGGAGCGGATCGGCGATGCCTACGCGGTCATCGGGCTGGACGCTCGCCGCCAGGTGGTGACGCTCTTCCGGCCCGCACTGGAGCGGCTCGGGGCGGTGACCAACGCGGCGCTGTCGTCGATGCCGTCCGGCCGGGTCCGGATCGGCGGCCTGGTCGTCACGCGCCAGCACCCGATGACCGCCAAGGGCACGGTCTTCCTCGCCCTGGAGGATGAGACCGGGATGGTCAATGTCACGCTCTGGCCGGACACCTGGGCGAGGTTGCGCGGCGTCGTCCGCCGTCACGCCCTGCTGTTGGTCGATGGCGACCTCCAGCGCGAGGGCGAGGTGGTCAACGTGATCGCCCGGGCGGTCGTGCCACTCCCCGAGGTGGCCGCCGCGGCCGGAGGGCCGGATCGGCCGGCCGGCGTCCGCCAGCTCGGCCACGCCGGGATGCGACGCCTCGGTTAGGTCACGCCGGGTCAGCGGCTCGGCCAGATCGGCCGGTCAGCGCTTGGCGCCGGCCTTCTGGGACGCTGGCCCGCCGCGTGTCCGGCCATCGCCCGGCCGCTGCTTCGGTGCCTGCGTCCCTCGTTTGCCACGGTTCGGGTTGGTCAGCGCGAGGAAGCGCCGGTACCACGCCGCGCCGGCGGCGAAGAACCCGCCGACGACGGGCGAGAGGATGAATGCCGAGAGCGCCACTTCGCGGGCCTGGTCCGTCGTCGGTGGCAGGGTCGCACCGATCGTCAGCGGGAAGCCGAAGACGAGGAGCGCGTAGCAGGCCGCCGACACCAAACCCACGATCACCCCGAGCAGCCAGCTGGCGCGCGGTGCCAGGAAGCCGGCGAGGAAGACGCCACCGATGGCCGGGGTCTGGATGAAGTAGGCGAAGAGGAACTGCGAGATGGTCCCGCCCGCGGTCACGATGACCAGGACCGTGCTCGCGACGGTGATGAGGAGCGGCGCCCAGAGGGCCGGGCTGTGGACGGCGATCCCCGGCAGCGCCTCGAGGTCGGAGCGGACATGGATCGGGTGGATCGATTTCTTGATCGCGTCGAGGAAGCCCATCCGGACGGTCGTGGCGGTCGGCCGGACCGGGGTCCCCCTGGCGCCGCTCGAGGTCGTGACCGGCGCCTCGTCGTCGACATCGTTGGCCGGATCGTCCAGGGGGGCGGCCCGGTAGCGTCGGCGCGCTTCGGCGCGTTCGGTCCTCTTGGCGCGAGCCACGGTCTCTCCTGCGTTCGTGTCGGACGGTGGAGGGCATCGTAGTCGAACGCCGCGGCCCGCGAGATAAGTGCCGGTGAAGGCCCGTCTGCTACAACGGTCCTCCCGCCGCCAGCTGCCCTTCCCGCCGGGAGGTCACCGATGGATCGTGCCCGGCGCGCGGGGTTCACCGCGCTCATCGTCGTCGCCCTGCTCGCCGCGATCGGTGGCTCCGACGGCGGCCGCGTCCTGGCCGGCGCCGTCAGCTGGCCGCCCTCGACGCTCGTCGTCGCCGAGGTCGAGACCGGTGGCGCGTCCGCGTCCGATGAGTTCGTCGAGGTCGCGAATCAGGGCTCCGGCCCGGTCGAGCTGCAGGGCCTCGAGGTCGTCTACGCGACCTCGTCGGGCTCGACCATGACGCGCAAGGGCACCTGGTCGGTCTCGACCGTGCTTGACCCGGGCCGCCGGATCCTGCTGGCCAACGCGTCGGGCACGTACGCGTCGATCGCCGATCTGACGTACTCCGGCGGCTTCGCGGCGACCGGTGGCGCCATCGCGCTCCGGCTCGTCGGCGGCGCTGCGATCGACGCGGTCGGCTGGGGCGACGCGACGAACGCCTTCGTCGAGGGGCTCGTGGCGGCGGCGCCGCCGGCGGGGTCGAGCCTCGAGCGTGCTCCGGGCGGGTCGGCCGGCAACGGTCGCGATACCAACGACAACGCCTCGGACTGGCTCGTGCAGGGGGCGCCGTCGCCGCAGAACCTGAGCGCCCCGGCGGTCCCGGCGCCGGGACCGCCGAGCCCGACACCGGTGCCGACCGCGACGCCCGCGGCTACCCCGACGCCGACGCCCGCGCCGACGCCTGCGCCGACGCCCGTGGCGACCCCGACCGCGACCGCGACGGCTACTCCCACGCCCGCGCCGACTGCGACGCCGGCCGTCACGCTGACACCCGCCCCGAGTTCGACCCCGACACCGGCCCCGCTGACGTCGATCGCGGACGCGCGCGGTCTGCCCGACGGGGCGACCGCGACCATCCAGGGGATCCTCACGACGGCGCTCGGTGCCATCGAGTCCGGCCGTACCGGGTTCGTCCAGGACGCGTCGGGCGGGATCGCGCTCTATCTCGATGCTCCGGTCATCGGTTCCTGGCCCGCAGGGACGACGGTGACGGTCCAGGGTTCGATCGCGAGCCGCTTCTCGCAGCGGACCCTCCGGATCGCCGAGTCGTCGATCGTGGCCGGCTCCGTCGAGGAACTGCCGGCTTCGATCCGGGTCGGGACCGGCGAGGCGGCCGAAGCGTTCGAAGGCGTGCGTGTCGTCACCACGGGGACCGTCTCCGGGTCGCCCGACGTTCTGGCGGACGGTTTTGGCATCA
>DAIOXD010000032.1:5770-12631 GCA_036758145.1 Candidatus Limnocylindrales bacterium | reverse complement strand
ACATGGTCCCGGTCACGACTGCGCCTCGGGTCCGGCCGGGATGGCGGCCGCGACCGGGAGGTCGAGGTCGATCGCCAGACCGCCGAGCTGGCTGCGGCGAGCCGCGACCTGACCGCCCATCGCCTCGACCAACCCGCGAACGACCGCGAGGCCGATCCCGGTGCCGGAGCGGGATCCGCCGGCGACCCCTGGCACGCGGTAGAACTTGTCGAAGATCTTCGACAAGTCCTGATCTGGCACGCCTGGGCCGGCGTCCTCGACGGTGAGCCGGATGCGTGGCTCGCCGGGGACCTGTTCCGCAGCGATGCGGATCGGTGAGCGCGACGGCGTGTACTTGATCGCGTTCTCGATCGCATTCGTCATCGCCTCGTCGAGAAAGACCGGGTCGACGACGACCGGGGGTGCCGCGAGGCTGACCTCCAGTGACCGATCGCCCAGCCGCGATCGAAGCCGCTCGACGGTCTGACCCACGAGGTCCTCGAGCTCGTAGATGTCGCGTTCCGCCCGCAGGGCGCCGGCTTCGATCCGGCTCAGGTCGAGCAGGTTGGTCACGAGCCGGTTGAGGTACTCGACCTCGCGGTCGATCGCGTCTGCGCTCTCCTGCTGATCGTCGAGGCTCAACCCGCTCCCGGGTCGGAGCGTGCCGGCCGCGGCGCGGATCGTGGCGAGCGGCGTCCGCAGATCATGGGAGACCGATTGCAGCAGGGCCGACTTGAGCGCATCGCTCTGCCGGGCGATCTCGGCCGCCTGCGAGTCCGCCGCCAGCCGATCGTGAGCGAGCGCCTGGCCGATCTGATCTGCGGCCGCGGACAGGAGACGGGTCTCGGTCCGGTCAGGCTCGCCCTCGCCGCGATCCCGCAACGCCCAGATCGACCCGAATGGCCGTCCGCCAGCCTCGATCCGGACCCGGTAGGCCTCGCGCCCGCCGTTCTGGCCGCCTCGCGCGGGACCCGGTTGGTGGACGCGACTCCACCGGGCGGGCGTGTCGTCCGGGGTCCGCTGGAGGACCTGATGCAGGCCCGGCAGGGCCGGCTTCTGATCGGGATCCGTGTCGGCGGCGACCCGCTCTCGCGCGTCGTCCGGTCCGAGGGCGATCCAGATCCGCTCCATCGTCGTCTCCTGCAACAGGATGCCTGCGATGGTCGCTAGCTCCGCCGGCGTCGATTCACGCGTCGCAAGCTCGCGGCTGACCTGGAACAGCGCGCGAGCCTCTCGTTCCCTCGCCTTGGCGACCTCCGTCCGCGAACGCTGGAGCGCGACGAGCTGACCAACGACGATCCCCGTGAAGAGGAGCAGAACGAGGTTCAGCCACTCGCCTGGATTGGCGACCGTGAAGGTGTACAGCGGGGAGATGAACAGGAAGTCGTACAACAGGAAGGACGCGACGGCCGCGACGATCGCACCCCAGGTCCCGGCGACGAACGCGGTAGCGACGACGGCCGCGAGATAGACCGCGGAGGCATTCGTGACCCCGGCGCCCTGGAGGACGGCGACGGCTGCCGAGGCGCCTGCGAGCGACGGACCCGCGACGGCCAGAAGCCTCGCCATGGCACGAACGTTGATTCGGCGCATGGCACGATCGTATGTCCTGCGCCCGCTGCAGGCTGGTCCGGGGTCTAGGCCGATACCTTGGAGGGCCAGAGTCGACGTCGTCGCTCAGAAGACGACCTGGCCCTCCTCACGGTCAAGAACGCTTCAGGAGCAGCCCGGGAACTTGAAGCTTGCGATCTGCGTGCTCCAGTTGAACGTGCCGCTGGCCTTCAGGTACTCACTGGTGTACCAGAACGTGCAGTCGTCGACGGGATCGACGGTCATCGCGCTGTAGTCGCCCCAGCGCGACAGGTTCGGCAGCTGCGAGCCACCGCCGGCCTTGATCGTGTTCTCGGCCTGCAGCGTGCCCAGCGGATCGGTGACCGACCGTCCCGTATACCGGATCGATGGCGCGACCGAGCCGCTCGAGGCCGAATAGCCCAGGGCGATATCGCCCATCTTGTCCATGGCGATGGAGCCCATCCAGCGGTTCGTGCTATCGGGCGAGAAGGTGCCCTGCTGGTGGACCGAGAAAGCGCTGGCCGCGGCCAGCTGTTGCAGCTCGTACCAGCGGACGCCAACGACCTGGGTGTGGGGGTTCCCACTCGCCTTCACGGAATGGTTCACGACCAGCGTTTGGGTGCCGCCCTGGTTTCGATAGGCGAGGCGATACATCAGCCGATCGCCGAGCGAGTCGAGCTTCTGCCGCGTGTTCGGTTGGGTGATGCACGTCCCGCCGCCATTGCACGGAGGCGTGAAGGCGGCCACGGCGATGTTCGTCGGACCGGTCAGAGTCGCGCTTCCGGGAGTCGTGAAATCGGCGTGGAACTTCCAGAGGTTCAGGCTGTTCGATCCGAAGTTCATCATGTAGTTCGGGGCGCTGGCCGGGGGCGCGGTCGTCCCATCGAGATCGGACGGAAGGACGCCGCCGAAGGCATTCGAGAGCTGGAAGCATTCCTGGTTCGCGGCTGTGCCCGCGAGCATCGCCGTCCGGTCGAATGCGCAAAGCTTCGAGCCCGCGAACGTCGTCGCGTTGTTGAAGATGTTGTAGGTGATGTAGTACCCGTCCGGCCAGACGCCGAGTTTTGGGTAGTCCGGGAACTGCGTGTTGCCGTAGCTGAACGAATACCGGTTGTAGGTACCCGTCGCATCGGAGGTCGTCGAGACAGCGACGCATTGCAGGTACGGGGTCGTCGAGACCGAGAACTGCGTGAAGATCCAGCGATTCGCGGCCTTGTCGTACTGGACGATCGGGTCACCGTCGTTGTTCGTCTGGCAGCCACCGCCGAAGCCGGCCCACAGGGTGTTCCCGGCCTTCGGGAAGCCCGCGGCGATCGCCCCGGTCGACTTGTTGAAGACGGCAAACGACTCGTTCACCCACTGGACGTACTGGGTCGCGCCCACGGCACCGTTCGTGTCCGGCGGAGCTGCGTTGGGGGCGAACCCGTAGTCGCCGTTCCCCACGCCGGCGAAGTTCAAGCCCGCGGTCGTGGCGACGGCGGGGCCTGTCGGGGCCGACTGGAGTGCGCCGTCGGACTGGTCGGGCCCGGTGGACCCGATGAGGCGCAGCGGCCGCTCTGTCAGGCGGTGCGCCGTTGGCGATGCCGGGGCCATCCCACGGAGCGGCGGGCTGATGTCGTGGTGGACGGCCGAGGAGACCTCCACCGTGGGCCCAGTGCTATCTCGCGCTGTCGCTCCCCCGACCGCTACGACCGCCGTGAGAAGCGCACAAGCCGCGCCAAGTCCCATAAGCCTTCGCATCGAATCAATCCCTCCCGCGATGTTGAGGGCGCATTATGCGCGCGACAGAGCCAGATGCGCGGGATCGGCGGTGCCTATTCACACCGCGAATTTCGCGTCGAACCGAATCTCTACCGCGCAGGCGGCGACGGCGTCGGATGGGGCGCCGGTGTCCGGCCGGGGCTGGGCGGCGGCGTGGGACGAGCGGTCGGTGTCGGGATCGGGACCGGCGGGGTCGGTCGTGGCGTCACGGTGGGAAGTGGAGTCACAGTCGGAATGGGGGTCGGGACGGGTACGGCTGTGGGCCGGGGAGTCGCTGTCGGGGCAGAGCCCGGAGGGCGTGAGATAGCCGGCGATCCCCCGCCAGCCGGAATGAAGGTTCCTGATGGACTCGATGGCGCCGAGGATCCCACCGGCGTCGGTATCGCAGCCGATGGGGAGGCGGTCGAGCGTCCACCGAACCCGTTGATCGGTCCATCGGGCACATCGCTGAAGGGCAGGACCGCGACGGGCGGGCGTCCACTCTCGAGCGCGACGACGCCGGCCATGCCAACGAGGAGCAATCCGGCTGCGACGACACCCGCCCGAGCCGGGCGCGAGCCGGCAAGTCGGCCGACGCGTGGCGCGATCTCGAGTCGGGCCTTGGCTCGGAGTGCCTCGCCGATGGGGGCGCGCGTCGGATCCCCGAGGGCATAGCCCATCGCCGAGGCGTAGATCAGCACCGACCACGCCAGGAGCCCTGCGAGCGTCAGCCCTACGACCGAAAAGCCCGCCTGGAGCAGCACGGCGACGAGCAACAGCACTCCCGCGATCGCGATCGTCGTCTCGACCCAGACCAGCCTGAGTTCCCTGATCGCCGGGGCCCCCTGGAACTTCGGAGTCCGCAGGAAGACCCCGCGCTCCTGGGTCAGGCCGCGGACGCAGGCCAGGGCGATGACCCATGAGAGGCTGAGGTTCACCCGCAGCGCCGCCAGGGCGAGTGCCGGACTCGCGCCGGTCGTCGCCCGCAGAGCCCAGAGATAGCGGATGAGGTTCAGGATGATGAAGACGATCGGCAGCACCAGCCCGATCCCCGACAGGCGCTGCACCACGAACGGCCGCCCGGCCACCGCTCCCAGCCCGGCAGCGGCGACGAATGCCGCAAAGCCGAGCGTCATGGCGTCGTTGAACCACCACAAACCTCCGATGAGGTGGTCATATCGTTGGCCGAAGGAGAGGCCGGAGCCCGGCAACAGCAGCGCTCGCCAGTGGCGGCGCAGGATCTGGATGCCACCGAATGCCCAGCGATAGCGCTGTTTGCGAAGTCCCTCGTACGTCAGTGGCATGATCCCCTTGCCGAAGGCCTTCGCGACGTAGACGGCTCGATGCCCGGCGCTGAAGATCCGCAGGCTCGCTTCGGCGTCCTCGGTGATGATCCGCTCGTCCCAGCCGCCGATCTGGTCGAGGACCGAGCGGCGGACGAGACCCATCGTGCCGGCAAAGATGATCGAGTTCCGATGGGCGCGGCTGACCATGCCGACCTTGAAGAAGTAGGCGAAGCCGACGTAGCACGCGCGATAGAAGGCCGATGATTCCCAGGCGCGGTACTCCTGGGGTGTCTGGACGAAGGCGACCGCGGCTTCATCGAAATGCGGGACCGTCGAACGGAGCCAATCGGGCTGGACGATGTAGTCCGCGTCGACGATGCCAAGGATCTCGACATCAGGAGCAACGTGGGCGAGGCCCCAATTCAGCGCGCCGGCCTTGTAGCCGGGCCATTCCGGCAGGTGGACGAACTCGACCTGCCGGCCCTCCGCCCGCAACCGCGCACATTCCGCCTCGACGGGGCGCCAGAGCGTGTCGTCTGTGGTGTTGTTGTCGATGACCTGGATGCGGAGGGCTGGATAGTCGAGGTCGACCAGTGAGCGGATCGTCTCGACCACCAGTTCCGGCGGTTCGTTGTACGTCGGGACCTGTAGACAGACCATAGGCCAGGCCTTGGGGCTAGGCGGGAGCATCGGATCGGTCGACGGCGCACACAGACCGTCCACCATCTCGAAGGCGCTGGCGACCAGAAGGGTCATCGCCCCGAACTCGAGCATGAGCAGGACCAGCCCGAGCCCGGCCGAGAGCGGTCCTTCCCCCAGGAGCGTCGTCGCCCGAACGAGGAAGACGGCGTAGAGCACGAATGCGACCATGAGGCTGGCGAAGAACCAGGCACCGACGGCGTACCAGCGGCGCGGCAGGAAGGTTCCGATGACCGCGATCGCTGCTACGACCATGTTCATCTCGGGCGGTGCCACGAGGACGGCGAGTAGCTGGATGACGACGAGCGGGGCGAACCGGACAACGCGCCCGCCCCATCGACGACGTCCGGCGACCAACAACGCGACGGTCGTGACGGTCAGCGCGGTGAGGGCGGAAAGTAGGGCGGTATCGAGCATCACCTAGACAAACGACGAAGACCGAAGCTCGATATGGGAGCTTCGGTCTTCGGATGATTCCCCCGGCGACGGGCCGGCAACGGGCAATATATCCGCGCTCAGTCCGATTGTCGAACGTCGCGATGGTCGGACGCGCGCGATGGTCGCATCATCCGTCCCGGCGGTCGGCCAGGAGTTCGCGGACACGCGGGACGATTTCCGTGCCGTACAGCTCGATGTTGGTCATGAGTGCTTCCTGCGATAGGCCACCCATGCCGTATTTCAGATCGAAGCGGTTCGCTCCCAGCGACCTGAGGGTATGCGCGATCTTCAGCGCGACCGTCTCGGGCGACCCGACGTGGAGCGCCCCGCCCGGCCCGATCTCGTGCAGGAAGGATTCCTTGGTGGGGATCGCGAACCCGCGGATCCGGCTGTAGCGGGTGATGACCTCCTCGTAGCGCGGCCCGAACTCCTCGCGGGCCTGCTCGTCGGTGGCGGCGACGTGACCGGGTGAGTGCACGCCGACCGGGAGCGGTGCCCGCCCGAAGCTCTCGAGCGCCTGCCGGAAGAGCTGGGAGAACGGCGCGAAGCGCGCTGGCGAACCGCCGATGATCATCAAGGCTCCTTGCGGACTGCTCCGCTGCTATAGTTGCTACTGCAAAGAGCCTACCGTATTTTGTTGCACATGCAAGTACTCTCGAACGCGGACATCACCACCCTTCTCGACCGACTCGTCGCCGATGAGCTGCCGGGTCGGCGCGGCCTGGACGCCTGGACCTCGCTCCTGCGAGCACACGCCACGCTCTTGCGCCAGCTCGAGACCGATCTCGAGACGGAGACCGGGCTGGCCCTGGCCGACTTCGACGTCCTCGCGCAGCTGGCAGATGCCGGTGGTGAGCTGCACATGACCGAGCTCGCCGCCCGGGCGCTGATCTCACGGTCCGGGATGACGCGCCGTGTAGCTCAGCTGGTCGATAAAGGCCTCGTTCGTCGAACCAGCGCCGATCGGGACGGCCGCGTCGTCGTGGTCGCGCTGACCGACGTCGGGATGACCCGCCTGACGGAGACCGCGCCGGCGCACGCCCGCGGGATCGCTCGCTACTTCGTCTCCCAGCTCGACGATGAGGAGCTGGCCGTGCTCGAGAGGGCCATGGACAAGGTCACGGTCGACTGCAAGTTCGGCTGAAGC
>DAIOXD010000032.1:0-5670 GCA_036758145.1 Candidatus Limnocylindrales bacterium | reverse complement strand
CCGTACGTCAAGGATCCGCGGGTCGACGCCTACCTCGATGCCCTACCCGCCTGGCAGCGGGAGATCTTCAGCCAGGTCCGGGACCTCGTGCATTCCGCGGACCCCGCAGTCGAAGAGACGATCAAGCGAAGCGTCCAGCCGTATTTCGTCCTCGACGGCAATATCTGCGCATTCCTGGCCGCGAAGGACCATGGCAACATCTTCATGTATGACGGTGCGATCGTGCCCGATCCCGAAGGCATCATCACCGCCGGTCATGACAACCAGACCGCGCGAACGGTCGGTTTCCGCGAGGACGAGACGGTCAATGAGCGCGCCCTGCTGACGATGTTCAAGCAGATCATCGCCAACAACCGCGCCGGCGGGTGGCGCAAGCTCAAGGCGGGTTCCTGACCGGCGGCTCAGCCCTCCATCCGGAGTTCTTCGAGGTCGAGCTCGCGTTCGATCAGGCGCAGGGTCTGATCGTTGATCCCGCCCCCGTCCCGGAGCTCGATCACCGCCGTTCGTTGCGCGGCGATGACGCCGCGCTGGATCGTCTCGTGCTCGATCCGCTCCTTTCGACGCTCGGCGGTCTCATCCGCATCTTCGGTCGCGAGGTGTTGCGTTCGATCGCGAAGTCCGGATTCAAGCCGGTCGAACAGCGGCGCGTGGTCGGGCCAATCCGGACGAGCCCGTTCGATCTCGTCGAGCCCGGCCTGATAGGCGGCCGCTCGCGCGACGGTCGCCTCGTCGCCGTCGGGTTCGTTTCCGTCCCAACCCGCCCAGCGCAGGACCCTGGGCAAGGTGAGTCCCTGGCCGACAAGCGTGACGAGGATCACCGCGAAGGTCAGGAGCAGGATGAGGTCCCGCTCCGGAAAACCGGCCGGGAGCGCGAGCGCCGCAGCGAGTGAGACCGCTCCGCGCAGTCCCGACCAGCCGACGACGAACGTGAGCCGCGTCGCCAGACGCGGATCGCGCTGCGCGAGCACCCGTCGCGGCGATCCGGGCAGGAGACTGGAGGCGAACACCCACAGGAGTCGCCCGAAGACGACCACGCCGCAGACCAGGGCCGCGAGGCCGAGGATCCGGGTCGGCGACTCGCCTGCGAGTCCCTGGAGGACATCGGGCAGTTCGAGGCCGATCAGGACGAAGACGAAGCCGTTGAGGACGAACCCGATCATCTTCCAGCTGGTCAGCCACAGCACCCGGCTGCTCGGGCTCAGGATCGTCCCGAGCCGGCTGCCGATCGCGAGACCGGCCGCGACGGCCGCGAGCACGCCCGAGAGCCCCAGGCGGTCGGCGGGGAGATACGCCGCGAACGGGATGACCACGGAGATCAGGACCTCGACGGGCGGGTCGTCGAGCCGACGGAGGATCTCGCCGCTGACCCGCCCGACGACCGCGCCGATCGCGATCCCGCCGACGGCCGCAACCACGAACCCGGCCAGCGCATCCGAGAGGATGAAGCTGCTGCTGACGGCGGCGAAGACGGCCGTGCGATAGGCGACCAGCGCGGTCGCGTCGTTGAACAGTGCCTCGCCCTCGATGAGGGTCCGGATCACCCGCGGCGCACCGAGCCGCCGGAAGACCGTTGTCGCCGCGAGCGCGTCGGTCGGCCCGACGATCGCTCCAAGCGTGAAGGCGGCTGCCCAACTCAGGCCCGGGATCAGCGCGTGCGCCACGATCGCCACGATGACGATCGTGAAGATCACCAGGCCGATCGAGAGACGGATGAGCGGTACGAGATTCGCCCGGAGATCCCGGCTCGGCGACTCCGCGGCGGCGCTGAACAACAATGGCGGCAGGAAGACCAGCAGGATCAGCTCCGGCTCGAGCTTGATGTGCGGCAGGCCAGGGACGAAGGCGAGCCCGAGGCCACCGAGCACGAACAGCGTCGGATAGGGCACCCCGACACGACGGGCGATCTCGAACAGGATCGCGATGGCGACGAGGATGCCGAGGACCGCGGTCAGGACGTCCATGTGGCGCCAACGATATCCATCCGAAGCGAGTCGATGGCGGCCCTTTCGTCGGGGTTACGATCACAGCCGACGATCCGATCCACATTCCGCCGCTGGTTCCCATGGTCTACGACGTCGCGTCGAACTTGCTTGCCGCTCGATCCCAGATGGCGACGACCCTGGGATTCCATATCGTCCTTGCCTGCCTCGGCGTCGCCTTGCCGACGTTCGTCCTGATCGCCAACGCGATCGGCTTGCGGCGAGGCGATCCGGCGGCGCTCCTGTTGGCTCGTCGGTGGTCGACGGTGATGGCCGTGACCTTCGCGGTGGGGGCGGTCACCGGGACGGTCCTGTCATTCGAGATGGGCCTCCTCTGGCCGGTCCTCATGGGTCGCTTCGGCGGCGCCTTCGGGATCCCGTTCGCGGTCGAAGGCCTGTTCTTCTTCCTCGAGGCGATCTTCATCGCGATCTACATCTACGGCTGGCGCCGGCTGTCGCCGCGAGCCCATCTCCTCAGCGGCATCCCGGTCGCGATCGCGGGGATCGGCGGGACGTTCTCGGTCGTGGCGGCCAATGCCTGGATGAACCAGCCGGCTGGTTTCGTCCTCGGGCCAGACGGACGCGTCGCCGCGGTGACGCCCCTCGAGGTCATCTTCAATCGCGCGACCGTCTACGAGGTCCCGCATATGCTCCTCGCCGGCTACATGGTGACGGGCTTCCTGCTCGCGTCGGTGTACGCGTTGGGGCTGCTGCGCGGACACCGGGATCGCTACGCGCGGCTGGGCTTCCTCATCCCGTTCGTCTTCGCGGCCGTGGCTGCGCCCCTCCAGGTCGCGGTGGGCGATGTCGCGGCGCGCGGGATCCTCGAGGACCAGCCGGCGAAGTTCGCCGCGATGGAACTCATCACCACCAGTGGTCCCCATCAGCCCGAGACGATCGGTGGGGTCCTCATCGACGGGAAGGTGGTCGGCGGGATCCAGATCCCGAACCTTGCCTCGATCCTGGCAGGCTTCAGTCCGGACACGTACATCGCGGGACTCGACCAGGTCCCGGTCGACCAGCAACCGCCGACCGCGATCGTCCACCTTTCGTGGAACGCGATGGTCGGTCTTGGGACGGCTCTCGTCTTCCTCGGGCTCTGGGGCCTCGTCCTTCGCGTTCGGCGGCGCGATTACGCGATCGCCCGCTGGTTCCTGCGCGCGGCATCGGTCTCCGGGATCGTCGCCGTCATCGCCCTCGAGGCGGGCTGGATCGTCACCGAGGTGGGACGCCAGCCCTGGGTCGTCTACAAGATCCTCCGAACGGCCGATGCGGTCACCCAGGCGCCCGGCGTCCAGACGACGTTCATCGCGGTCGTCGTCCTGTACACCGTGCTCGGTGTGGCGACGCTGGTCACCTTGCGCGGCCTCGGCCGCCGCTGGGCGCGCCAGGATGCCGCGGCCGGTGGCCGAGCCTTCGGCGATGCGATCGAGGAGTCGAGTCCGTACGGCCCCCACGGTCGATCCGGGGACGCGGGCGGGTGACAACCGCCCAGGTGACGGCCGTCGTCCTGTGGCTCGGACTGACCGCGTACGCCGTCTTCGGGGGCGCCGACTTCGGCGCCGGGTTCTGGGACCTCATGGCGGGCCGGAGTCAGCGCGGCGCCGAGGCCCGTGCGCTCATCACCGACGCGATCGGGCCGGTCTGGGAGGCGAACCACACCTGGCTCATCTTCGACCTGGTGATCCTCTGGACGGCGTTTCCGCCGGCCTTCGCGGCGATCATGTCGACCCTCTTCGTGCCGCTCACCCTGGCGGCACTCGGGATCGTCCTTCGCGGCGCCGCATTCGCGTTCCGACCCCTCGCTACCGGCCCGCGCGAGCGCCGCGCCGCGGACGCGGTCTTCGCGATCTCGTCGGTGGTGACGCCGTTCTTCCTGGGAGCGGCGGGCGGGGCGATCGCCAGCGGCCGCGTTCCGGCGGGCAACGCCGCCGGCGATCCGTGGACCAGCTGGCTCAACCCGACGTCCGTGCTGGTCGGGCTGCTGGCGATCGCGAGCTGCGCCTACCTCGCCGCGGTCTTCCTGGTCGCCGACGCGCGACGGCGATCGACGCCCGATCTCGCCGGGTATTTCCTGCGTCGGGCGACATCGGCCGCACTGGTCGCGGGTGCCCTGGCCGTGGCTGGGATCGCTGTCCTTCACTTCGATGCGCCGATCCTGGCCGGCGAGCTGACGCGCCGCGGCTGGCCGCTCATCCTCGCCTCGGGCCTCCTCGGCACCGGGGCGCTGGTGCTCCTGCGCCGCGAGACGCCGCGCGGGACACGGGTGCTCGCGGTCGGTGCAGTGGTCGCCATCGTGTGGGGCTGGGGTGTCGCCCAATACCCCGACATCCTGCCAGGCGCCCTGTCGCTGACCGACGCCGCCGCGCCGACGAGCTCGCTCGAGGCTCTGCTGGTGGTCTTCGTGGTCGCCGCCCTGGTGATCGCGCCTTCGCTGGCGCTCCTCTATTACCTCGACCAGCGCAGCCGGCTCGAGAGCCACGGGTGATCGCGCGGGCGTGAAGCCTAGGTGTAGTTCCCGGCGTTAGTGAGACACGGACGAATGGCCCGGTCTAGCGTCGGGGCATGGATGAGCTCCCCACAAGTCACCGCGCCGAGCCGCATCGTCGTCTCCTCCGTCACACCTATCAGGAGGGCCCAGGCTTCCTCTTCCTGGCGACCCGTGGCGGTCGACCGCCTGGGCCATCGCCACGTTCTGACCTGGTCGGGCTCCGACTGCGGGCCCGGTGCGTCCGCGTTGCCCGCGACGAGGGCATCGCAGCGGCCCTCGCCCTCGGGGCCAGCCGGGCGAGCCTCCATCGCTGGCGTGTCCGATATGCAGCCGGCGGTCTCGAGGCCCTCACCGATCGACCGCGCGGCCCGCAGGCGACGCGACTGCCGGCGTGGGTCGAGCAGGCGGTCATCGTCGTGCGCCTGCTCACCTACTGGAACTCCAAGCGCCTGGCCGCCGAGTTCACCCGGCGCGAGATCTACCCGCTCGACCACCACGCCGTGGACCGCCTCCTGACTGGGTTCGGCACGGCCCGGCCCTCAGTCCGGCGGGAACGCGGGCCGGCGTACGAGCGGGGCCGACCGAACGAGCTCTGGCACATCGACATCAAGGGCCCGTTCTTCCTGCGCCGCTCGGTGCGCGAGTACGAGAAGGTCTGGATCGTCGGCCTCGTCGATGACCATTCCCGGTTCCTCATAGGCCTGCGCGTCCTGCCCCGCCCCCAGGCCCAGCCGATCCTCGCCTGGCTCGACGACTGCGTCGAGCTGTGCGGCACCCCGCTCGAGCTCATGAGCGACAACGGCAGCCCGTTCGTGGTCTGGATGCCGGGCGTCCTGACCCTCTTCGGCAAGACCCTCGAGGAGCTCCGCATCCGGCACCTGCGGACCCAGGTGAACTCGCCCTGGACGAACGGCAAGATCGAGCGCTTCTGGGGGATCCTCCAGTCGGAGCTGCTCGACCGCCAGATCTTCCGGACGCTCGACGCGGCCTCCGACGGACTCACCCGCTTCGCGACCTACTACGACTACGACCGGCTCCACGGCGAGCTCGACTGGCACACGCCGGCCGAGCGCTACGATGGAACCCCGTTCACCGCGCGCGGTTTCGAGCGCGTGCCGGCCCTCGAGCATCTGCAGGGCTGGCTTGTCGAGTTGATGCCGGTATAAGCCCTGGCCTGTCTCACTATCCCCGGGAACTACA
>DAIOXD010000031.1:0-12915 GCA_036758145.1 Candidatus Limnocylindrales bacterium | reverse complement strand
TCCTCGGCGAGACGATGGACGGCGTGGTGGTATTCGGCGGCCGCCCGGTCCTCGTCCTGTCGCGGGCGCGCGTCGGCACGCCATCGGCGCGCCCCGGCCCGGGTCGGGAGATGGTCGCCACCCGGCCCGGTCAGCCCCTCGGCGTCGGGGTCATCGAGCGTCAGGGCGTAGAGCGACAGATGGTCGGGCTCCAGGGCGAGCACAGCCTCGAGCGTTTCGATCCAGTCGCAAAGGGTCGCATCCGGCGCGTCATACAGAAGGTCGAGGCTGATCGAGCCGATCCCGCCTTCGCGCGCTTCCGCGACGGCCCTGACCACGTCCACGACGCGATGGCGACGACCCAGCCGCCGGAGCCCGGCCGCCGACATGGATTGGGCGCCGATCGAGAGTCGGGTCACGCCGGCCGCCCGGAGCGCCACCGCATCGCCGCGCTCGTCGGGTCCGGGGTTGGCCTCGAGCGTGACCTCGGCGTCGTCGGCCACGCCGTACCGTGCCCGGACCACGGCCAGCAGCCGGGCGACCGCCTCGGCCGGCAGGAGCGACGGCGTCCCGCCGCCGAGGTAGACCGACTGGAGGGCCGGGCGGCGCGTCCCGAATGCCGCGTCGAGGGCATCGGCCCGGAGACCGAGCTCCACCTCGAGCGCCTCGAGGAACGCATCCACTCGTGACTTGGGGCCGCGCGCGGGGGCCCCCGCGTAGACCACGAAATCGCAGTATGGGCAGAGCGAGACGCAGAACGGGATGTGGATGTAGAGCGCGACCGGGGGACCGGTCCCGGTCAGCGTGGCCGCCGCGGTCTCCGCCACCGTCAGCGGTCCCGCGAACCCGACTCCCGCGACCCGATGACCCGCCAGCCCTCGGGCGGGCGACGACGCTTCTCGATCTCCTCGACCTCCCGGCCGCGGGGCTTGGTCTGACCCGTATGCCCGGTGCACAGGAAGACCGCCAAACGGGTGATGGCGTGGCCGACGAAGGCCGCCGCGATCCCGCCCGTGATGACCGTCAGCCAGCCGCCGATAAGCCCCATCCCCAGCGTCAGGCCGAGCAGGTAGCGATCGCGTCCGGGGGCGGCGAGCCGGGTGGTCAACGTATAGATGAGGGCCTGGGCGAGATTGGCGAGGGTCGGGTTGGCGCCGGCCAGCAGGAGCAGACCGAAGAGCGCGCCACGGAACGCGGCCTCGTCGATGAAGGCGGTGGCCGTCGAGTTGAGCAGGGCGCCCGGGTAGGACTCCGTATCCGGGAATCGGATCCGGTGGTAGCGGTATGTGGCGAAGCTGACCGCGACGACGATGCCCAGGACGCCATAGGCGATCCCGCCGAGCACCGCCCCGAGCCGGTTGCCCGAACCGAGGAAGAGATCGACCTGCGGCGACGGGTGGATGAACAGGATGGCCAGCGCGATCCCGATCCCGAGCGCGTACCACGCGATCCTGCGCCGGACTCGCGGCGTCTGGCCGTCGGCCGTCGCCTCGTAATACTCCGCGGTCCCGAACTTCTCGGCATCGAGGCGGAGCATGATCAGCAGGAACGTCAGGCCGATCGCGATGAGCGACCGGGCGAGGGTCGCGAAGTCTTCCATCGGGCGGTCTAGCCCTCGTCCATCCGGAGCATCGCCAGGAAGGCCTCCTGCGGGATCTCCACCGAGCCGACCCGCTTCATGCGCTGCTTGCCTTCCTTCTGCTTCTCGAGCAGCTTGCGCTTGCGGGTGATGTCGCCACCGTAGCACTTGGCGAGGACATTCTTGCGCATGGCGCGCACGGATTCGCGCGCGATGACGTTCGAGCCGATCGCCGCCTGGATCGGGATCTCGAACATCTGGCGCGGGATGAGCTGCTTGAGCCGTTCGGTCAGGGCGCGGCCGGTCGATTGCGCCCGGTCGCGGTGGACGATGAGCGACAGCGCGTCGACCGGTTCGCCGTTGACGAGGATGTCGACCTTGACGAGGTTCGCCGGCCGGTAGCCGAGCTCCTCGTAATCCATCGAGGCGTAGCCCTGGCTGCGGCTCTTGAGCTGGTCGAAGTAGTCGATGATCAGCTCGGCCAGCGGCATCTCGAAATGGAGGACGACGCGCGTCGGGTCGAGGTACTCCATGGTCATGAAGTCGCCGCGGCGATTGGTCGAGAGCTCCATCAACGGCCCGATGTAGCCGGTCGGCGTGACCACGCTGAGCTTGACCCACGGCTCTTCGATGGTCTCGATGTCGGCCGGGTTGGGCAGCAGCGCCGGGTTGTCGACGACGACCGTCGCGCGGCCGTGCAGCAGCTGGACGTGGTACTCGACCGACGGCGCCGAGGCGATCAGGTCGAGGCTGAACTCGCGCTCGAGCCGCTCCTGGACGATCTCCATGTGGAGCAGGCCGAGGAAGCCGCACCGGAACCCGAAGCCGAGCGCCACCGAGCTCTCCGGCGTGTAGGTAAAGCTGGCGTCGTTGAGGTGGAGCTTCTCTAGCGCGTCGCGCAGCAGCGGGTAGTCCTCGCCGCTGACCGGGTAGATCCCCGCGAAGACGAGGCTCTTGGCCTCCTGGTAGCCGGGCAGCGGCTCGGCGGCCGGGCGCGCCACGGTCGTGAGCGTGTCGCCGACCTGGGCGTCGCGGACGCTCTTGAGTCCGGTCGCGATATAGCCGACCTCGCCGGCCACGAGCTGGTTGACGGGCACGAGTTGCGGCCGGAAGACGCCGAGCTCGAGCGGATCGGCCTCCGCGCCGCTGGCCATGAGGCGGACGGCCTCGCCCATCCGCAGCCTGCCGGCCGCCAGCCGGACATAGACGACGACGCCCTTGTAGGCGTCGTAGTGGCTGTCGAAGATGAGCCCCTTCAACGGCGCGGCGGGATCGCCCTTGGGGGCCGGGATCCGCGCCACGATCGCCTCGAGGATCTCCGGCACACCCGTGCCGTCCTTGGCCGAGGCGAGGATGACCTCCTCGCGCGGGATCGCGAGGACGTTCTCGAGCTCGTCGATGATCGTCTCGGGGTCGGCCGACGGCAGGTCGATCTTGTTGAGGACCGGGATGAGCGTGAGGTTCTCGCGCAGCGCGAGATGGACATTGGCGAGCGTCTGGGCCTCGATGCCCTGGGTGGCATCGACCACCAGGATCGCGCCCTCGCAGGCCTGCAGGCTGTGGCTCACCTCGTAGGCGAAGTCGACGTGGCCGGGCGTATCGATGAGGTTGAGCCCGTAGGTCAGGCCGTCCTTGGCAACGTATTCCAACCGAACGGCGCGTGCCTTGATGGTGATCCCCTTCTCGCGCTCGAGATCCATCGAGTCGAGGACCTGGCTGGTCATCTGTCGGCCCTCGATCGTGTGCGTCAGCTCGAGCAGCCGGTCGGCGAGCGTGGACTTGCCGTGGTCGATGTGCGCGATGATCGAGAAGTTGCGCAGCCGGTCCTGGGGGATGATCACGAGGCGGCAGTGTAGCCGGTCATGCCGACGCGGCCGCCAGGATCGTCACGCCGCCGACGATGAGCGCGACGCCGGCGACCTGGACGCGGCCCAGCCGCTCCCCGAAGAGCACGAACGCGACGAGGGCCGCGACCGCGGCGAACTGGCTGCCCATGACCGCGGTGATGGCGATGCTCTCGCGCGAGCCCCACGCCGAGAGCATCGAACCGATGACCTCGCCGACCCCGGCGACGAGGACGAGCGGGAGGGTCGCGCGGGTGACGTACAGACGGCGTTGGAGCACCAACGGGACGACCACCACGACGATGCCGACCAGTCGCGCGACGAGCGCGACCCACGCGACCGGCACGAGTGTCGCCGACCGACCCGCGGCGACCAGCCCGACGCCGAAGACGAGCGCTGCGGCGATGGCCAGCAGGCCCGCGCGGCGGGTGTCGATCGGTCGCTCGCCGGTCGCGGTCCGGACGGTTGGATCCGTGGCCGGCGGTCCGTCGATGGCGTCCGCAACGAGGTCGAAGTCGCCCGCTGCCACGTCGGTCCGGCCGGGATCGAGCGTCGACAGGACGACGCCAGCCGCGATGACCGCGAGCATCAGCCCGGCCACGATCCCGATCCGGTCGCCCAGGGCGACCGCGATCAGCGCCGCGATCGCCCCTTCGGTGGCCACGATCGGCGCGACGATCGAGACCTTCCCGATCCGGAGCGCCGCGTACGTCAGCTGGAGACCGACCACGTAGCAGATCCCGGCGAGACCGAGCAGCCCGAACGTGGACGGCTCGAGCGTCGCCGGCCCTGGGCTGGCGACGGCGATCGGCAGACCAACGACGACTCCGACGATCATCACCCAGCCGAGGACGAGGCGCGACCCGATCATCCGGCTCGAGCGCGAGGAACACAGCGTGGCGGTGGCCCACAGCACGGCAGCGCCGAGGCCGCCGATGATGGCAGTCACGGGTCGAAGTGTGGCGGCTGGCCGGCTCCGTCGTGGGCCGCGGCGCTGTCCGGTCGCGCGACCGACCTGTGCTACCATCCCGGTTCGCGCCGCCGGCTCCCGCCGTGACGAGCGCAGGTCATCCGCCCCGACATCGAGGTTCGCCCCCTTGGCCAAGACGCCCCGCACCTGGACGGGCGCTCGTACGCCGTCTGGACTCAAAAGGGTCCGTCAGGCCCAGAGCCGCCATGAAGTCCTCCAGCCCCGCCGCAGCGCCGCGAAGACCTTCGTGGCCAAGGCCCTGTACGCCGCGGCGCAGCCCGCCGACTCGACGAACGACCCGGTCGCCGCCCTCGTCGAAGCGCTGAGCGCTCTGGATCGGGCGGCCAAGGTCGGAGCGATCCATCCCAACGCCGCGGCGCGCCGCAAGTCGCGCCTGACCCGCAAGGTCAACGCGTCGATCGGTGGCGAACACGTCCAGACGGGTGCTCGCGTCGTCAAGACGACGGGCAAGGCCGCCGCAGCCAAGGCCGCCAAGGCACGGATCGCGGCCGGCAAGGCGGGCAAGGCGAAAGGCGCACAGACCGCTGCCGGCAAGGCCCGAGCGGCGCTGAGCAAGACGGCCCGAGCCGAGGCTGCCGCCGCGAAGGCCGCGGCCGCCGCGAGCGCGAGTGCCAAGACCGTGGACACCGTCGAGGCCGCGCCAACCAGGCGGACCGCGGCCGCTGCCAAGACTACCAAGGCAGCACCGAAGAAGGCCGCGACGTCGTCGAAGGCTTCGACCAAGACCTCCGCCAGGACCGCATCGAAGGCGGCGCCCAAGGCGAGTGCGAAGGCGAGCGCGAAAGCGACCGCGAAGCCGGCGGCCAAGACGAAGAAGGCCACGAGCAAGTAGGGCGCTTCCCGCCCCGACGACGCCCCGGGCTCCCCGGGGCGTTTCGATTCCCGGGCGGCCTGGGTCCCGTCCGGTCGGCTAGGTCCTTGCCGGGGCGGAACCCGGGCCGGCTTCGATCGGCTTGGGGCGGAAAACACCATACAGGCCCGCCCCGCCCAGGCCGCCGACGATGGTCAGGATGAGGACGGTCTCCGCGCTCCCGACCTGCTCCTTCCAGTAGAAGCCCGTGAACGATGCGGGATCGGTGATTCCGGCGGTCGCGAGATCCGGACCACGCCCGGCCTGGACGTAACGTTGGTAGACGCAGTCGGCGCCGGTCGAGCAGGTGATCTGTCCGCCCTGGCCCGGGTCACGGAACCCGGTGTCGGCGTAGAAGAACAGGGCCTTGATCGCGAGCAGGAGGATCGCCGCGGTCAGGCCGGTGACGAGCCCGGCGAACAGGCCGTTGGTCAGGATCCGGAGCCATGGGCCGGCTCGGCGGTCGGAGCGCTGGTCGGCGTAGTAGCCGATCAACAGGCCCGATGGCAGGGCGAGCACCCAGATGACCCACTCGATCGGGATGAACAGCATGAAGCTCACCACGATCGTCAGCGCCATGCCGATCCCGACGTAGGCCGCGATGATCGCCCCCCGATCGACGAACCGGCTCACGATCGCGTCTCGACCCTCGACGCAGCGGCATTCGAATCGGCCACGGAACCACCTGCCAGTGCCGAACGCCCGGCGTAGCGCGCGGTGTCGCCGAGCTCGCCCTCGATGCGGAGCAGGCGGTTGTACTTGGCGACCCGCTCGGACCGGGACGGAGCGCCCGTCTTGATCTGACCGGTGCCCATGGCGACGACCAGATCGGCGATGGTGGTGTCCTCGGTCTCGCCTGAGCGGTGCGAGACCATCGCCGTCCAGCCCGCGCGGCGCGCGAGGTCGATGGCGTCGATCGTCTCGGAGAGCGTGCCGATCTGGTTGAGCTTGATCAGCACGGAGTTCATGGCGTTCTCGGCGATCCCACGGGCGATGAACGTCGGGTTGGTGACGAGGATGTCGTCGCCGACGAGCTGCACCTTCGAACCGAGCCGGGCGTTGAGCTCGCGCCAGCCAGCCCAGTCCTCCTCGCCCAACCCGTCCTCGAGCGAGACGATCGGATAGCTGGCGATCCAGCGCTCCCACAGGTCGATGAGCTCGGCGGAATCGAGCGTCCGACCCTCCCGCTCGAGCCGGTACTGGCCGGTCACGCCGTCGAGACCGGTGCCCTCGACCAGGATGGAGCTGGTCGCCGGGTCGAGCGCCAGCGCGACGTCCTCGCCGGGTCGATAGCCGGCGCGCTCGATCGCGCGGAGGATGACCTCCACCGCGGCCTCGTTGGTCGGCAGGCTGGGCGCAAAGCCACCTTCGTCGCCCTGGCCGGTCGCGTGGCCCGCCTCGTGCAGGAGGGTGCGCAGAGCGGCGAAGATCTCGGCCCCCGCGCGGAGTGCCTCCGCGTAGGTCTCGAGCCCGACCGGCGCGATCATGAACTCCTGGAAGTCGGTCGAATCCTGGGCGTGCTTGCCGCCGTTGAGGATGTTGAAGAACGGCACGGGCAGGATCCGCGCGCCGACCCCGCCGAGATAGCGATAGAGCGGCATGTCGTAGGCGGCGGAGGCCGCGTGCGCGCAGGCCAGCGAGGCACCGAGGATCGCGTTGGCGCCGAGCACCCCCTTGTTGGGCGTCCCATCCAGCTCGCACAGCAGGGCGTCGATCCCGGCCTGATCGGCGGCGTCGAGCCCATACAGCGCGGGCCCGATCGTGTCCGTGACGTTGGCGACCGCGCGGAGCACGCCCTTGCCACCGAATCGGCCCTTGTCGCCGTCGCGCAGCTCGACGGCCTCGTTGAGCCCGGTCGAGGCGCCCGATGGCACGGCGGCCCGACCGACCGAGCCATCGGCCAGGATGATGTCGACCTCGACGGTCGGGTTGCCCCGCGAATCGAGGATCTCGCGCGCGTCGACGACCTCGATGCTGCTGTTCACGCGCGGGCCTTCGCGTCCGGCTTGACGGCGGGCTTCGCTGGGGTCTTCGCGCCCGCCTTGGCGCCGGCTTTGGCGCTGGGTTTGGCCTCGCTCGGGCGGTCGAGGAGCACGGCTACGCCCGGCAACTCGCGGCCCTCGAGGAATTCGAGCGAAGCGCCGCCACCGGTCGAGATGTGGGTCATCCGATCGGCCAGGCCCTGCTGGGTGACCGCCGCGACCGAGTCGCCGCCTCCGACGATGACGGTCGCGCCGGCGTCCGCGCGCTCGGCGAGGATCCGCGCGACGGCCTTCGTGCCGTGCGCGAACGACGGGATCTCGAAGACACCAAGCGGCCCGTTCCAGAAGACGGTCTGGACGTCGGCCAGCGCCTCGACGATGAGGTCCTGGCTGGCCTTGCCAAGATCGACGATGTGCCACGATGCCGGGATCTTCTCGGCCTGGAGCGTCTTGTATTCGGTACCGCGCGTGACCTCCTTGGCCACGATCACGTCGACCGGGAGCACCACCCGGACCCCGTTCGCGGCCGCGGTGGCCAGGATCCGGCGGGCGTCCTCAGCGCGGTCGGGTTCGGCCAGGCTCTTGCCGATCGCCTTGCCCTGCGCGAGGAGGAAGGTATTGGCCATCCCGCCACCAAGGATCAGCAGGTCGACCTTGGTCAGCAGATGGTCGATGACGCCGATCTTGTCAGAGACCTTGGCGCCGCCGAGGATGGCCGCGAACGGGCGCTCGGGCGCCTGGAGGAGCTTCGAGAGCATCTCGAGCTCGCGCTCCATCAGCAGGCCCGCATAGGCGGGCAGGAGCTTGGCGATGCCGACGGTCGAGGCGTGCGCCCGGTGGGCCGTCCCGAACGCGTCGTTGACGAAGATGTCGGCGTAGGACGCCAGCGCCGCCGCGAAGGCCGGATCGTTCTTCTCCTCCTCGGCGTGGAACCGCAGGTTCTCGAGCATCAGGACCTCGCCGGGCCGGAGTCGCTTGATGGCATCCTCGGTACCGATCCCGAGCGCGTCGCCAGTGACCGGCACGTTGCGGCGAAGCAGCTGGGTCAGGCGCTCCCCCACCGGTCGAAGGCGAAGGCCGTCCTGGACCTTGCCGTCGGGTCGTCCGAGGTGGCTGGCGAGGATGACCGATGCGCCGCCCTGGAGCAGCGCGACGATGGTCGGGACCGCGGCCCGGATCCGGGAGTCGTCGGTGACCTTGCCGTCGGCCAGCGGGACATTGAAGTCGACCCGGACGAAGACACGTTTGCCGGCGACGTCGACGTCGCGGATGGTGAGCTTGTCCATCGGTCGATCAGGCGGCGACGGGCAGGCGCGCCGCCACGAAGGCGATGAGGTCGGCGACCCGACAGCTGTAGCCCCATTCGTTGTCGTACCAGGCGATGACCTTGACCATCGTCCCGCCGAGGACCATGGTCGAGTCGGCATCGATGATCGAGCTGCGGCTGTCGCCCTTGAAGTCCATCGAGACGAGCGGCTCGTCCGAGACACCGAGGATGCCGTCGAGCGGTCCGGCCGCGGCCGTCCGGAAGGCAGCGTTGAGCTCCTCGACCGAGGCCGGGCGGCTGATCAGCGCGGTGAAGTCGACGACGCTGACGGTGGGCGTCGGGACGCGCAGGCTGAAGCCGTCGAACTTGCCCTTGAGATCGGGGATGACGAGCGCCAGGGCGCGCGCGGCGCCGGTCGACGTCGGGATGATGTTCTGGCCCGCGCTTCGGGCGCGGCGCGGGTCCTTGTGCGCGACGTCCAGGATGCGCTGGTCGTTCGTGTAGCTGTGGATCGTGTTCATCAGCCCGCGCTCGATGGTGAAGAGGTCGTGCACGACCTTGGCCGCCGGGGCGAGGCAGTTCGTGGTGCAACTGGCGTTGCTGATGATGTGATGCGCGGTCGGGTCGTAGCGGTCCTCGTTGACGCCGAGGACGATGGTGATGTCCTCGTGCGTCGCCGGGGCGCTGATGATGACCTTCCGGGCACCGGCGTCGATGTGCGCCCGGGCCTTCGTGGCGTCGGTGAAGATGCCCGTGCTCTCGAGCACGATGTCGACCCCCAGGTCGCCCCACGGCAGCGTGGCCGGGTCCTTCTCGGCCAGGATCTTGATCTCGCGGCCGTCGATGATGATCGACGAGTCGCCGGCGCGGACGTCGCCCGGGTACGCGCCGTAGGTCGAATCGTGCTTGAACAGGAGCGCGTTCATCTCGGCATCGACGAGGTCGTTGACGGCCACCACCTCGACGTCGGGCGCCCGCTCGATGAGGGCCTTGAGCGATTGCCGACCGATCCGGCCGAAGCCGTTGATGCCGACGCGGGTGGCCATGATGAGGACCTCCTGGAGCTGCGCGCCGGGCCGAGCGCGGGACGCGAACATGGGGTCGAGAGAGATCGGACGTGGGGATCGGGTCGGCCGCCGTGCCTTGGGCCCGGGTCCATGGGATCCGGCGTCGGAACCATCCTACCAAAGGGGGGCGTGGCGGCCGGAACGAGGCAGGGCCCCCGCCGTCGGCGGGGGCCCTGCTGGCTGAGCTGGTGATCGCGGCGGTCAGCCGCCGATGCGGAAGACCTTTCCGCCGCAGATCGGGCACGTGCCCTGGATCGCGGGCTTGCCGTTCTTCATGGTGATCTTCTGGGCGTTCTGGACTTCGACCTTCTTCTTGTCCTTGACGCAATAGGCTTCGGCCATCTGGGCTCCTCCATCCTCGTGATGCGTTGCGGGAACCTTTGTCCCGCATCCGCTCAACGGTGCGTGATCAGGCGGTGTGCTGCCATAGCGACGGCCGCCAGCGGTCCGTCCGGGCTTCGCGCTTCTGTCGATCCATGTCGGCCAGGACGAGAAGGCTTTCCAGCCCAGTCTCGACACAGGCCGCCTCGGCCGCGTCCTTGGTATCCCCGCTGACGAATTCGCCGGTCGTCCGATTGGCGTAGACCGCACAGACGACACCGGCTCGACAGCGGGCGAGGGTCGCGAGGACGAGGAGAGCCGACGCTTCCATCTCGAAGTTCATGACGCGCTGGCGCGCCATATCCTCCGCGAGGTCAGGGTAGCGGATGGGCAACTGGGGGATCGGGCGCCCCTGCGCGCCGAAGAACCCCGGTGCCGTCGCCGTCACCCCGACGTGATACCGGTGTCCGAGCCGCTCCGCGGCCTCGACGAGCGCCGCGACCGCCTCATAGTCGGCTACGGCTGGGTACCCGTCGTGGACGAAGAAACTCGTGGTCGATTCGAGGCGCACCGCGCCGGTGGTGATGACCAGGTCGCCCAGGGTCATCTCCGGTTGGAGCGCTCCGCATGACCCGACCCGGATGAAGGTCGGCCGCTCGGTGATCGCCAGGATCTCAGCCACGACGATCTCGACGTTGTCCGTGCCGATACCGGTCGAAACGACCGATACCCGCTGGCCTCGATATCGTCCGGTGGCCGAGGCGAACTCACGATGTCGGTGCTCGAGCTCGATGGATTCGAAGCGCGAGGCGATCCGGGAAGTCCGATCTGGGTCACCGGGGAGGAGGATGTACTCGGCCAGTTCACCTGGACCGAGCCCGATGTGGTACTGCCGTTCTCCGGCGGGGATCGCGATCCTGCGATCCGAGGGGCTTTCGACGCGGTGATCCGCGTTCGGCAAGACCTATTCCTCGCTCACGGGGCTGCTTCGCTGGCGCGAAACTCGGCCGAGGATAGTCCCGCGTTCTCACGAGCGTCAAGCCGAGTGGATCGTGCTCGGCCCACGCTCAGCCGGGATCGGGTCCGGCGGGCCTGCCGGATGCCCCGCGAACGTGGCCAGTCGGCGGGCGATCCGGGCCGCGATCCGGCGGCGCGATCGCTCCCGGCGGACGACCGTCAGGGCCAGTGAAATGGCCGAGATCGCGAGGAGCGTGCCCAGCCCGGCCGCCCCGGGATCGAGCGGGAGCGTCCCACCAAGACCAGCCAGCCGACTGGCCAGCCTACCGGAAGGGCCCGCGGCGTCGGATGGGCCAGCGAGGGTGGCCGCCGAATCCCCTGCGGGGGATGAGGAGGCCTCGGCTGGGACCGGATCTCCGGCCTGCACCAGGCCGGCCGGATCGTCGACCGCGACGACGGGCCCGTCCGCGGTCGCCTCGACGCGACCGATCGCGTTGAGCGCATCGTCGGGTTCAACGAGGGGGAGCTGGTCGAGCGCGGTGCCGCGCAGGACGACACGACCGATCGCCGTGCCGTCATCGAGCGTGAAGCCGTCCGGTCGAAGATCCACCACGAGCCCGCCGACACGGACCAGTCGACCGATCATCGACGCCAGGTCGACGAGGTCGGCGTCCTCCGCCGCGCTCGCATAGGCTGCGGCGGCCGCAGCCGAGCCCGACGCGGCGGCGTTCGTGCCGTCGGCCCGGCCCCCATCCCCCGTGGCAGAGCCGGCGGTGCTGCCGCCGGCGACCCGAACATCCGCCGGAAAGCGTGGCGTGACGGCGAAGCGGCGGTCGGTCGCACTCGGGAACGGTCGTCTGGCGATCCCGATGACGGTCGCCATCCGACCCTCCACCAGCGCGGAACTGGCGATGCCGGCGCCTGCCTCACCCACCACGACGACGTTCTGGCCAACGACGACGATCTCCGCTCGCCAGCGATCCCCGAGCCTGTGGACGCTGTCGACCCGGCCGCTGATCTTGACGAGGCGCCATTCATGGGCCTCGCCGGGCGAG
This sequence comes from Candidatus Limnocylindrales bacterium, assembly GCA_036758145.1. GTDB lineage: Bacteria > Chloroflexota > Limnocylindria > Limnocylindrales > CSP1-4 > SPCO01. Next base: position 1,023 of record DAIOXD010000031.1, on the reverse strand, counting down.
CCGTGCAGGACGAGGGCCGCGGGGACCGGGCCACCTTCCGTGACATCGAGTCGGTCCGCACGAAGGCGGGGAGCGCCATAGGCGACGCCGATCCGGCCGATGGCGTGGATCCGGGCGCCGACGGGCGGTGCCGCGCTGCCGGTCGGGAGGAGGAGTTCGATCGCGCCGGAGGCGTCCTGGACGACGATCCGCCGCCCCGTCGCATCGAGGAGCGTGGCAGGCGCGGTCACGATCGCGTCGATCGCGATCGCCCGGTCGGTGATCCTGAGGCCGCGGGCGATCGTGACGGTGTCGGGCGTTCCGGCAGGCGACGAGCCCGGACCCGGCGTGGCCGAACGGGTCGCCGACGGGCTGGCGCCGGTGACCTCGACCAGGTCCGCGCCGTCACGGGCCCAGATCCGGTACCCGTCGAGCGCACCCGAGCGGCTCGCGCGTTGGCCGACGAACCCGACGACCCGGTAGGTCGAGCCGACCTTGAGCAACGCAGACGTGATTCGGCTCGACGCGTCGGCCATGACCTTGACCGGGCTCGCGCCGTCTCGTTCGAGGATCAGCGTGATGTCGCCGGACGAGGTCTTCGTGGGCTTGGCGGTCAGTCGCCCGGTCGTCGTGACGAGGCGGCCCTCGAATGACTCGCCGAGGCCGGCCGTGCCGATCGCGATCGGGGTCGGTGACACGCCCGAACCGACGGCCCGGATGTCGGTCGTGGCGGGCCGGATCTCGAGCTGTCCGTAGGGTGCGGCGAGCTTGCCGGTGACCTCGATCCGGGCCCCACGAGCGAAGGCGGGCGCCCCGTCGGGCAGGCGGACCACCAGTCCGGCACGCTCGTCGCCGATGGCGAGCAGTGGCGGGGTCCCGAGGCGTCCGGCTTCAGCCACGACGACACCGCTGGTCGCCACTCTCGAGCCGATCGGCTGCGACCGGACGGCAGCGAGCGAGAGGCTTGGGGGCGTCGGGGTCGGGACCGGTGTCGCGGTCGCGGTCGGGACCGGCGTCGCAGTCGGATCGGGCGTCGGCGTGGTG
>DAIOXD010000030.1:0-13002 GCA_036758145.1 Candidatus Limnocylindrales bacterium | reverse complement strand
CTTGGCGGGGCTGCTGGCGCCGGCGCTCGACGACGGGCCCGCGCTCGGGCTCGCCCCCGGTCCGTTGTCCGGGACGGCGGTGAGGATCGCCTGGTTCACGCCGGTGCTGGACATCCACACCAGGGTCACGGGGCCATCGGCGGTGCCCGGGATGATGTACATGGCGCGCAGGTCCGACCAATCGTGGGCGCCGCCGGCCAACCGGTATTGCGCCTGGTAGGTGCCGTCCGCCTTGGCGACCGCGATGACCCTCGCATTCGGAAGGTCGAAGCCGTAGATGGCGCCCTGTGCGCGCGTCGGTCCGGCGGCCACGATCGAATAGGACGGCGCCGGCCGCAGCAGCTGATCCTTGGGATCCTTGGCCGCCCAGCCGCCGTCCTTGCCGGCGGTGTACTTGACCAGCGAGCCGCCGTCGGCCACGTAGATGTCGCCATCCACGAAGGTCGAGGTCATCTTCGAGACGTCCCGCGCGGTGGCCAGCCAGTCGGTCGGCGCGTTCGGGAAGCCGCCGCCGTCGGCGGCCGGGGAGTAGACCCGGATCTGCTGCTCGGACGGGTCGACGATGTAGAGGTTGTAGAGGCCGCGTGTCCCGGGGCGGAGGAACGTGTTGATACCGAGGATGTCGTCGCCCAGCGATGCCGCGCCCTGGAGGGTGGGCTTGGTCAGCGTGCCCTTGCCGGTGTCGTCGGCCGGCCGCCAGCGCCACAGGACGTTCTTCGAATCGAGGATCAGGAGGTCCTGCCCGCCGACGCCGATGAAGCGTGGCACGGCGACGGTGCCAGCCTTGCTCTTCGTGCCCGACTTGGCGACGAGCGTCGCGGTCTTGTTCTTGAGGTTGACCCGGTAGACAGCCTTCGACGTGCGGTCGATGACGTACGGGTTGCCGTCGGGGCCCTGGACCATCGCCGAGAGATCGAAGGGTGGGGCGCCGGCTGCCGGTTTGAAGGTGTAGAGCGCGGTCGAGGCGACCGGGACGACCCCATAGAGCCGGTCGAGCCCGGCGTTGACCTGGGACTGGAGCGGGCCGACGACCGACGGGCTGACCTTGGCGGCGGTCGCGGTCTGGAGCTGCTGATAGGCGTCGGTCAGGAGCTTGAGCGCCTGGGTCGGGTCGTTGGTGACGAGATCGATGCCCGGGCCCGTGACCTTGGCCAGATCGGCCCGCGCCTGGTCGAGCGCCTTCTGCCCGGTGTTGACCGAGCTGATGGCCTGCTGCGGCGCGTTGCCACCGAAGGCGTAGACGCCGAGCCCGAGGCTGCCGACCACCACGACGAGGGCCAGGATCGCGAGCGCCGCCCGACGCTGCGTCTCGCGACGCGAGGCCAGCGGCGTGACCCGGCGGTAGGCGGGCTTGCGCTGCGGCATGAGGTCCTGCAACCGCGCCACCGCGCGCTCGACGGCTCCGCCGGCGGCGCTCCGGGCATTGCCCGCTGCGGCGCTCACGGCGATCCCGGCCGCCTGGACGTTGTCGGCGAGCGGGATCGGCGAACGATCGGGCGCCCCGGCCAGCGGTTCGGCCGGCCGCACGGGCACCAGCGTTCGTGCCCGGCTCGTCGACGACACCTCGGTCGCCTCGAAGGCGATCGCGCCGTCGCTCCCCGCGCCGTCGGCGGAGACGAAACGGTGATGGAGATGCTCCATCGCCGATTGCGGGTGGAGCGTCAGCATCGCGTCCTTCAGCTCGTCCGAGCCGAGCTTGGCGATGACATTGGGCGAGATCAGCACGAGCGAATCGCCGACCGAGATCTCGCCCCGCCAGACGTCAGGCTCCAGGGCGCCCGACGGCAGCCCCCGCTCGCGATGCGGGTCGGGCAGGGTCGAGAGCCGCGCCTGGCGGATCAGGTATGCCTCGGCCGGCCCGACCGTTGCCACGTACATCTCGCTGCCGCGGACGACCGCCACACCGACCCCGATGGGGCCGTTGCCGTCGGTCGTCTTCAGCCCGAGCCGGTCCGCCTGGTGGGCCAGCCGCTTGTTGGCGGTCGCGATCGCTTTCTGGAGGCAGACCCGGATCCCGGCCGATTCGTCGTAGTAGTACTCGTTGCGGATCGTCTCGGCCGCCAGGCGCGTCGCCTCGAGGGCGTGGCGCGATGAGATCCGCGAGGTCACGAGGAGGTAGAGATGACCCTTCGAACGGGCGACCGAACCAACGCTCGGTTCGACGATGACGAGCGTGTCGGGCGAGTCTTCGAGCCGGTCGTGCTCGGCGACGACACCGAGCTTCATCTGGAGCCGTACGGCCATCCGGGCCTCTCGTGATCGGGCGGACCCCTCGGTCGGAGGCGCCGCAGGGAGATGACGGACGAGGACCCGACCACGGTCGGACGCCTCGGAGGTGGCTGGCAGGTGCGGGGATTATACGCGGGCGCCTCCGCGCCGGACGTGGACCCGAAGCTCGCGAGCGCCGACCCCGCCCGGCGTCGCCGCAAAGGCGGTCATGAGCTCACCCGCCCGGAGTCGCAGCTCCTGGGCGACGATCGGCGCGTCGGCCTCGATGTCGAGCGTGAAGCCCTCGAGACGGATCACCCGGCAGGCACCGGCGGCAGCCGGGACACGCTCGGCCACGAGCGCCTCGAACGTGGCGATCGCACGCGACAGCCGCAGCTCATCCTCGAGCCCGAGCGCCCGCGCGGCGTCGGGGATGAGTTCGCCGAGCCGGACCATCGGCCGCTTCCGTGGCGTGCTCATCGGGCGACGCCTTCCGTGGTGGGCTGCGGCGCCACCTCGTTGCCGACCAGCCACGCCCCGCCCGGGCCGCTGCGCACCTCCCAGGTCGTCGCGATGGCGCGGAGCTCGGGATCGAGGTCGTCGAGCGTCGTCGTCGTCACGAACGCCTGCGGCAGGGCGGCGATGCGCCGGACGAGGTGTGAGCGGCGCTCGGTGTCGAGCTCGGAGAAGACGTCGTCGAGGAGCAGGAGCGGCGGGCGGCCGTCGAGCGCGGTGACGACATCGACCTCGGCCAGCTTGAGCGCGAGGATGGCCGTGCGCTGCTGGCCACGGGAGGCGAACGTCGCCAGGTCCCGACCGTCGAGCTCGAAGACCAGGTCATCGCGGTGCGGACCGACGAGGGTCGAGCCGTTCCACACTTCCTTCTCGGCGGTCTCGGCAAGCCGGCGCGCCAGCGCGTCCCGTGCCGACTCACCGGGGAGCGGTGGGGCGTTGGTCTCGTAGCGGAGGGTGAGGCGTGCCGCGGCCGCCTCATCCGGGGCGATCTCGGCGTGAGCCGCGGCGAGCGGCCCGGCCAACACCTCGAGCAGGCGCCGGCGTTCGGCGACGACGGCCCCGCCGGCATCGAGGAAGGCGCCGTCCCAGAACCGCAACTCGTCACGCGTCGCGCCCTCCTCGCGGATCGCCCGCAGCAGGCTGTTGCGCTGCTGGAGGATCCGGCCGTAGGTCGCGAAGGCGTCGGCGTAGGCCGGCGAGCTGGTCGTGGCGAGCTGGTCGATGACGGCTCGTCGGAGTCCCGGGGACCCGGCGATGAGCAGCATCTCCTCGGGCGCGAAGAGCACGACCCGCAGCAAACCGGCCAGACCGGCGGACCGGCGGCCCAGGCCGTTGACCCGGATCCGCTTGCGACCGGCCGTCCCCCCCGCGCCGGCCCGCACGATCGCGACCTCGACCGTGTCAGAGCCCACGATGCCCTCGATCCGGGCGAGGTCGGTCCCCCAGCGGATGAGCTCGCCGTCCGTCGTCGTCCGATGCGAGCGCCCCCAGGCGAGCAGGACCATCGCCTCGAGCAGGCTCGTCTTCCCGGCCGCATTGGGACCCCAGACGAGGTGCGGTCCCGGACCGAACGTCGCATCGAGCGACGCGTAGCCCCGGAGGTCGAGCAGGCGGATGTTATCGAGCACGGGCGATCGGCACCCTCAACGTCGAGCCGGCACACATGCTCCGAGGTCCGAGGGGAAGCCCCGCGACCCCATCGGCCCGAGGATTCAGGAAGTGGTCCGAACGGGCATGACCACGTGGATGTAGTGGTCGTCGCCGACCGGCTTGAAGACCCCGGGCGAGAGTGGGCCATTGAGCTCGAGTGCGAACTGGTCGGCCGTGACGTTGGTCAGGACGTCGGCCAGGTAGCGGGCGTTGAAGGCGATGGTCGTGCCGTCGCCCTCGACCGCGGCCTCGACCTGCCCGACGTGATCGCCGACCTCCGCGTTGGCACTGACCGTGATCCCGGGCTCGCTTTCGGTGTTGACCTGGAGCTTGACGATGTTGGCCGACTCGTGGGCGATCAGCGCCGCCGGTCGGACGGCGCGCAGGAGCTCCTCTCGATCGAGGATCGCCCGGGTCGTGTGGCTCTGGGGCACGACCTGCTGGTAGTTCGGGAACTGGCCGTCGATGAGGCGGCTGACGAGGTCGATGCCATCGAGGTGGAACAGGATCTGGTTCCGTCCGCCGGCCAGGACGACCTCGACCGGGTCCTCGACGTCGGCCAGGATCCGTGCGAGCTCATTGAGGGCCCGCGCCGGCACGACCACGCTCGTCTCCGGGACCGCATCGAGGATCGGGATGGTCTTGACCGCGATCCGGTAGTTGTCGGCCGCGGCAAGCGTCAGCTGGTCGCCCTCGAACTTCGCGAGGACCCCGGTAAGGATCGGTCGCGCCTCGTCGCTCGCCGCGGCGAACGCCGTCTCGGCCAGGGCGCGCCGCAGGACGTTCTGGGCGATCCGTGTCGTCGGTCGCTCGCCGGCCGCCCCGATGGCCGGGAACTCGTCGGCGTCGATCCCCTTGATGTGCGACTCGAACCGGCCGCAGCGCAGGTGCAGGACGTCGCCGGCCTGCAGTTCGAGGTCGACCCGGTCACCCGCCGGCAACGAGTTGACGAGATCGGTGAGCAGCTTTGCCGGGACGGTCGTGGCGCCGTCGGTCTCGATCTTGCCGGGGACCCAGTAGGTGATCCCGATCTCGAGGTTCGTGGCGGTCAGCTTGAGCCCGGCATCCTCCGTCTTGAGCAGCACGTTGGCCAGGACCGGCAGCGTGCTGCGGTTCGAGACGGCGCGGCTGACCACCGAGAGGCCGCGTGCCAGGTTCTCCTGCATGACCGAGAGTTTCACGTCGGGCTCACTCCACGCTTGTCCAGACTGTGCGCCGCGGGATCGCGGCCGGGGGACGGGTCGCCGGTCGGGCTATCGGGCACGACCCCTGTCCCCCGGAAGATGCGCCGGGTCGGTAGTGGTGGGTATCTTCTCTCTATCTTCTCATCCCGTCATCACCGTAGTAAGGGTGTTGACTCGGTGGAAAGGCACGCTGCCGCCCGTTCGCGCCAGCGGTGGACGGATCTGCTCGGGCGGTGGACGAGCCCACCCTCGACGGTGAGGTGGGGGCGGACGACTGGTGGACAGGTGCCGCCTGACTCGCCGGGACGGTGGGAGGCGCTCCGGCATCTCCACGACGGAAACGGCGTACCGACACATCCCATGGCCCGGATCTCCACAACGGGGTGCGGTTCTCCACGGATTCCGCGTGTTTATCCACAGGAGCTGACCCGATGACGCCCGATGGGCGGTCCCCGCGGCGCGGGTCAGTCGGCGTAGATCAGCTCCCGGACAGCCGCGATCTCGCGCCGCAGGTCATCGTTCGCGGCCACCTCGCGGGTGATCTTGTCGCACGCGTGGAGGACCGTCGAATGGTCGCGCCCGCCGAGCTCCGCGCCGATGCGCAGGAGCGAGACATCGGTCTCCTCGCGCATCAGGAACATGGCGATCTGGCGCGGCACCACGATGGCCTTGTCGCGCTTCTGGCCCTGCAGGACGTCCATCGGGACGCTGTAGTACTCCGAGACGACCTTGGCGATACGCTCAGGCGTCACCTGGCGCTTCTTCGGGTTGTAGAGGACGTTCGAGAGGACGGCCTGGGCGAGCTCGATCCCGATCGGCATGGCGCCCATGCTCGCGTACGCGACGATCCGATTGAGCGCGCCCTCGAGCTCGCGGATGTTGCTGACGACCTTGCGGGCGATGAACTCGATGACGTCGGATGTGATGGGGACCGCGCCCTCTTCGGCCTTGGCCCGAAGGATCGCGATGCGAGTCTCGAGGTCCGGAGCGGTCAGGTCGGCGATCAGTCCCCACTCGAACCGGCTGCGCAGCCGCTCCTCGAGCGTGATGATCGCCTTCGGCGGCCGGTCCGACGACAGGACGATCTGCTTGCTGTCCTCGTGGATCGCGTTGAACGTATGGAAGAACTCTTCCTGCGTCCGTTCCTTGTCGGCGATGAACTGGATGTCGTCGATGAGGAGCAGGTCGATCCGCCGGTAGCGAGCCCGGAAGTCGTCGATCTTGCCCTGCTGGATCGACGCGATGAACTCGTTGGTGAACTTCTCGCTGGTCGCGTAGACAACGCGCTTGCGCGGGAACTTGGCGATCACCTGGTTGCCGATGGCGTGCATCAGGTGCGTCTTGCCGAGCCCCACGCCGCCGTACAGGAAGAGCGGGTTGTAGGCGTGGCCCGGGCGCTCGGCGACCGACAGGCTCGCGGCATGGGCGAGGCGGTTGGCCGACCCGACGATGAAGTTGGCGAAGGTGTAGCGCGGGTTGAGGTAGGTCGTCCCGCCCTCACCCCCGACGCGGGTCGGCTCGACCCGGACCTGCTGTTTCGGGGCGGCGGCGCCTGGGGCCGAGGCGGGGTGCGCGGGGTCCGTGTCGGCTTCGGCCGGGCTCTCCGGCGTGGGCCCGATGACGAACTCGACCTGGACGCTATAGCCCACGATCCGCGCGAGCGTCTGGCTGATCAACGACCGGTAGCGCGACTCCAGCCAGTCCTTGGCGAAGCCGTTCGGCACCGCGATGCGGAAGCGCTGGTCATCGACGTCGACGAGCTGCGTATCGCGCAGCCACGTCTCGAAGTTGGCCGGCGAAAGGGAGACCTGGAGTTCCCCCAGGGCGGCTCGCCAGACTTGTTTTGCGTCCATTCGTCGATGGGATCCTGCGGTTCTGGTGGTCGGTTGCTGGGTAGCGTTGATCAGGGACGAGTCTCGGGGCCTTCGTTCCGCGCGGCTCAAGGACTGCCGTTCGTGGCACCGGTATTCGACGTTTCCCGAGGATCCTGGTCGGGGTTCGGGGGGTCCCGCGTACGTCTCCGGCGCCGAGGGCCCGGAGAGGATAGCACCGCCCGGACCGGTGCCGCAAGGCGATTCTGCAATACCCCCGGGGGGTATCAATGCGTGGCGACGTCGACCGGGGCGAATGGCCCCAACGCGCCCGCCCGACCCTACCCGGGAGGAGGTTTGACACGTTTCTCCGGGCTGGCCTATCATCCGCCGGACGACGACGCGCCGTGCGCTTTCGGGCGCCAGGCGCGTTTGCGTGCCTTCAGGGGGTAGTGACAGACCGTCCCCGAGGCCGGATGGAGAGGATCCCGAACAGTCCCGATGAAGCAGACCTATCAGCCGAAGAAGCGCCACCGCGCCAAGGAGCACGGCTTCCGCGCCAGGATGAGGTCGGCCGGTGGCCGGCGGATCCTGGCGGCTCGTCGAGCTCGCGGTCGGAAGCGGCTGACAGCCTGATCCTCGGGCGCGGCTCCGATATGCCGCGGCTCGTGATGCTCTCCCGACCGCAGGACTTCGCGGCGTTCCAAGGAGGCGGGACCACGCGGTCCCATCCGCTCCTGACCGCCCGGTTCCGGCGGACCGATCTCGAGACGACCCGTTTCGGGCTGTCGACCGGCCGAGCGCTCGGCGGGGCGGTGGTCCGCAATCGAGTCCGTCGCCGACTCCGCGAGGCGCTCCGGGTGATGGCGCCCTCGTTCCAGCCTGGCTGGGACGTCCTCATCATCGCCCGGCCCGCGATCGTCGAGGCCGACCAAGACACGCTGGTCGGGGCTCTGCGCCGAACCCTCATCAAGGGCGGCGCGCTCGGAGGTTCCACGCGGTGAAGCGCATCGGGATCGGGTTCATCAGGCTGTATCGGATCGCCTTCGCCTGGATGCCGTCCAGCTGCCGCTACGAACCGACCTGCTCGCGCTACACGGAGCAGGCGATCGACAAGTACGGTCTGCTCAAGGGGAGCTGGATGGGTGCCCGGCGGATCGCCCGCTGCCACCCATGGGGCGGGAGCGGCTATGACCCGGTTCGCTAGCGAGGCGCGCAACACGTGACACTCCGTCGGATCCGGTGGGACCGGGTCTGGTCCATCGCTCTCCTGGTCATCGTCGTCCTGGCTGTTGCCGGCTGCGCCGGAGCCGGAACCGGTGTCTCCGGCGGCAGTCCGTCGCCGGTCCCCTCGGCCGCCCCCCATCCGCCGCTGGTGCCGGCCCAGCCCGGCGCCGATCCGATCAGCTTCCTGGCCTGGGTCTTCACCCCGATCTTCCAGACGATGTTCATCGTCCTGGTGGCGGTCTACGACTTCCTGAGCGGCCTCGGCGTCCCGGCGGCGATCGGCTGGGCGATCGTCGCGCTCACGCTGCTCGTGCGGGCGATCGTCATCCCGCTCTATCGGCGCCAGCTCGTGTCGCAGCGCCGGATGCAGCTCCTCCAGCCCGAGATCAAGGAGGTCCAGCGCCGCTACAAGGGCGATGCCGCGAAGGCGCGGGTCGCCCAGCAGGAGTTGATGAAGGAACGCGGCATCAGCCCATTGGCCGGCTGTCTCCCGCTTCTCCTCCAGATGCCCCTCCTGTTCATCATGTACTCGGTCATCCAGAACGGGCTGACCAACCAGGACCCGACCGCGATGCTCAAGGTCTTCGGCGTCCAGATCGTGCCGCTGCACTGCACGAACATCGTCAACGGCATCGTCGAGGCCGCGCGCCCGTGCATCGATACGGTCATCCCGCTCTTCGGCGGGATCGATGTCAGCAAGCCCTCGACGATCTTCTCGGTCGCGATCGCCAGCTTCGTCCTTGGCATCAGCATCCTGGCCATCGCCTCGGCCGGACTGCAGCTGATCCAGTCGCGGATGATGCTGCCTCGGACCAAGCCCGAGGACGACGACCCCAACACCAAGATCCAGCGCCAGACGATGCTGTTCCTGCCGCTGATCTCCATCGCCTACGGCGGGTTCCTGCCGGCAGGCCTGTTCATCTACTGGATCACCGCCACCATCTTCTCGATCGCCCAGCAATACCTGATCGTCGGATGGGGCGGCATGTTCCCGTTGTTCGGCTGGACGCCACGGTTCGCGGCGGAGCACACGCCGCGCTTCCCGGTGTCGATGCCGCCACCACCTGAGCCCGGCAAGCGAGCGGCCATCCTGACCGACGCCGACAAGAAGACCACGGCCGACAAGACGATCCGCCCCCGCGAGCGGGGCCGTCAGGGCCGACGAGGGAGACGACGCTGATATGAGCGAGTACCGCGAATTCACCGGAAAGTCCGTCGAGGAGGCGCTCAAGCTCGCCCGTGAGGCGTTCGGAGCCGGCCTCGACGACCTGGACTTCGAGATCCTGACCGCGGGCAGCCGGGGGGTCCTCGGGATGGGCGCCGAACCCGCCCGCATCGTGGCCGCGCCGCGCGCCGCGCTGGGTGGCGCCGCCCCGAAACGCGAAGCCGCGGCCGCGACACCGCTGCCGACCCCACCGCCCCGCCCCTTCGACGATCGCCCGCGGGAGGACCGACCGCCGCGCCGCGATGACCGCCCCCGCGACGATCGGGTCCCGCGCCGCGACGATCGCCCGCGCGACGATCGACCGCGCGAGGATCGAGCCCCGGTGGACCGACCGCCGCGCCGCGACGACCGACCGCCGCGCCGGGACGGCCGGCCTCGTGACGATCGCCCCCGCGGGGACCGCCCCCCGCGCCGCGATGACCGTGAGCGGGCTCCGACCAGCGGCGGCTCCGCCGACCTGTCCGCGTCCGAGGCGGCCGAGGTCGCCGCGGCCCGTGGCTCCCTCGCCGCGGAGCGTGCCGATCTCGAGGCGGCAGAAGCGTCGCCCGAGGCGCTCGCCGCCGGCAAGGCGATCCTCGAGCAGTTGATGCGCCACCTGGGCTTCGACGTTCGCGTCGAGGTCGAGACCGGCGAGACGAGCCGCCTCAACGTCGTCGCCGACAACGACGAGAAGGAGGCGCTCGGCGCCCTGATCGGCCGGAAGGGCGAGCGACTGTCAGCGCTCCAGCACCTCGTCAACCTGATGCTGTCGAAGGAGATGGGCACCTGGACGCGGGTCCTGGTCGACGTCGAGGACTACCGTGGCCGGCGGGAGCGCCAGCTGCGCGAGCTCGCCGACCGTGCGGCCGCTCGCGTCGTCGAGACGGGCAAGATGCTCCAGCTCGAACCGATGTCGGCGCTCGAGCGACGCTGGATCCATCTCTCGCTGCGTGACCACGCCGGCGTCGCCACGCAGTCGATCGGCGAGGAACCGAACCGTCGGGTCGTGCTCGTCCCACGGAGCGCGATCTGACCGTTCCGTCACGCGACCCACGAGCGGGGCGTCGTAACCCCGCGCGAGATTCGCGCTCGCGCCTGCTAGGATGTCCGCCCTGACATGACGATCACGACCGAAACCACCGCCGACACCGGCGCCGAGCGTCGGCCATCGGCACGCCTGCGCTTCGGCGTGGCGTTCCTGATCGGGCTGATCCTGACACTCGGGATCGGTGCCGGCGGGATGTAGGGACGAGGCCCGGCGCCGACCGACCGCGCAAGAGCATCTGATGACCGACCTGCCCAACTCCGCAGCCGAGCGGGCTGCCGACTCCTCCACACCCGACGGCGAGACGCCCGCCGGCGACCCCAAGCTCAGCGGCGCTCGTCCGGCGCGACGCACCGCCGGACGACGCCGACCCTCGCTGGCCGCACTCGTGCGACAGCCCGTGTCCTCGGGGATCCTCGCGGCCCCGGCCGGCGATGCGACGCCCGAGGCCGCGGCGGATGCCACCGAGCCCGTCTTCGATGTCACCTCAGTCGCGGCCTCGTCCTCTCCCGATCCCGACGAGCCGCCCCCGGGAGCGGCGAATGCGGGCGAATCCGGATCACCAACCGCTGGGGCCGCCCCGGCTGATGCGACCACCGCCGATGCGCCTGCGCCGGGCGAGCCGACCGAAGACGCCCCAGCGGACCCGACCCCGACCTCCGAGCCCGACGTCGATGCCGTGCCGGTCCTGCCCCTCACCGCGGCCGTAACCGACGGCGAGCCCCCGGCGCGGCCTCGGCGCCGACGGTCGCTCGCCTTCCGCTTCGGCGTGTCGTTCGTCCTAGGTTTCCTGTTCGCCATCGGCGCCGGCGCCGGCGTCCTGTACGCATGGGGCCAGCAGTACGACGGCCGGGTCCTGCCCGGCGTCCGCGTCGGCAGCATGGAACTCGGCGGGCTCACGCGCGAGCAGGCAGCGGCGAAGATCACGAACGCGTATGGGTCGCTCGCTACCGGGCAGATCACGCTCACCGGCCCGGACGGCCAGATGACGACCATCAGCTACGCCGACGTCGGCCGCGGCCCCGACACAGCGGCGCTCCTCGATGCGGCACTCGCGGCAGGCCGCCAGGGCGGGCCCATCGCGAGCCTCATCGGCGCACCCCGGGTCGCGATCCACGGCGCGACCCTCGACTCCGCCGTTGCCTACGACCGCGACAAGCTGGCGGCAGCGGTCGAGACTGTCGCGACGACGATCGACCAGACGCCCGCGGACGCCTCGGTGTCGGCCCGCCAAGGCGGAACGTTCAGCGTTTCCCCGGCGAGGGACGGTCGGGCCGTGGACAAGACGGCCCTGCTGACCGCGCTCGACCAGCAGCTCGCAGCGGTCGGCACGCCGGCGTCGATCACGATGGCCGCGCCGGTCGTGTCGATGCCACCCGCCGTTGCCACCGCCTCGGCCGAGGCGGCGAAGGCGACCGCGGATCGAATGGCCGCCGACGTGGTCGTCGCCCGCGGGACGGACAGTTGGACGATCGCCAGCACGAGCCTCGCGCCGCTGATCTCGTTCTCGACCGCGGCCGACGGGAGCATCACCCCGGTCTTTGACGAGTCGGGCCTCGATCCGATCCTCACGACGCTGACCAAGGATGTCAACCAGGCCGCGCGGGACGCGGGCCTCAAGCTGGTCGGCAGACATATCGTCGCCACCGGCACGAGCCGCGAGGGTCGAACGCTCGACGCTGCCGGCATGAAGACCGCGATTATCAGCGAGATCGTGGCCCGCCAGGCGGGCGCGGCGCCAACGCCGGTCGCGGCCGTCGTCAAGGCCGTGGACCCGAAGCTGACCGAGACGGACGCCAAGGCGTTCGCCGCCAAGATGAAGCCGATCAGCTCGTTCAGCGTCTACTACTTCGTCATCGTCAACAACCACTGGGGCGGGAACATCGAGGCGCCGGCGACGAAGATCGACGGGACGGTCGTTCCGGCAGGCGCGATCTTCGACTTCTGGAAGGTCGTCGGCGACCTGCACAAGCTCCCGGGCGAAGGCCCGGGCAACGCGATCGAAGGCGGGAAGATCACCGTCACCGGCGCGTTCGGCGGCGGGATCTGCACCACCTCCACGACGCTGTTCAACGCGGCGTTCCGGGCAGGCATGGTGCCGCTCGCCCGACAGAACCACAACGAGTTCATCGACCGGTATCCGCCGGGCCTCGACGCCACCGTGTGGATCATCGGCAAGACCAAGCAGACCATGAGCTTCAAGAACGACACTAAGTACCCGATCCTGATCCAGCGGATCATCACCAACGCCGGCAGCAGGCGATGGATCACGTTCAAGATCTGGAGCGTGCCGAACGGCCGGACCGTCAGGATCACCAACACGGTCATCCAGCACGGCCCGCGCGCGATCGACACGGTGGTCAAGGATCCGACCAAGCCCGTGGGGTACTCGTTCCGCAACAACTCCCCGGCGGACGGCGCCAAGGTGTGGGTCACCGTATCGATCTACGACCACGGCAAACTCCACTGGAGGACGCGGTACTACTCGAACTACCCTGCGGTCAACGGCGTCCTCGTGGTGGGGACCAAGACCTGACGCCGGCCTAGTCTCGCCGTCGCACGACGTTCGTGCAGACCCAGCTTGGGTACGAGGCCACGTCGGACACGGCCCTCCAGTACTTGCGAGATGTCCACGAGAAGGTCTTGCCCGGATCCATC
>DAIOXD010000029.1:0-13039 GCA_036758145.1 Candidatus Limnocylindrales bacterium | reverse complement strand
CGAGCTGTTCGACTTCATGCGTGACGCCGAGCTCCGCTTCGCGACCCTCCGCCTGCGCATCGAGGAGCGATCCCAGACAGCGCGCGGCGATGACATCGTGGCCATGGATGCCGTCCTCCGACATCCGGGCGAGGCCAAGGTCACGACCACCCGGGCCACCGGCGCCGCCAAGGCCGAATACGAGGTCTGGATCTCCGATGGCGATCTGGTGAAGACGTACGCCAGCGCCCATGGCCTCGGCACGCAGCGGCCGGTCCGCAATCGACCGCGGGGCCTCGACGACCCCGACCTGCCCGGGACCTCGAAGGTGTACGAACCGGTCACCGCGCTGCCGATGGAGACGCTGCCCGAGACCTTCGTCCATCCGGCGGGCTATTGCCAGAATGTCCTGGCGACGGGTCGCTGCATCGTCACGGGGACCGGGATCGTCGCCGGCCGCGAGGCGATCCTGCTCGAATGCGATCATCCCCGCGCCACCGAGCTGCCCGGCGATCGGCCGGACTTCCACATCTCGGTCGCGGTCGATCGCGACACCGGGGTCATTCTCCGGCTCACCGAATCGATCGGCGGCGAGGTCACGCGCGACGCCGAGGTGATCGAGCTGTCACCCGACACGCCGCTCCCGCCCGCTGCCTTCCATTTCGTCTTCCCCACCGGGACGACGATGCTCTACTGAGCCCAGGGATCTGGCTCAAATATCCAGCGAGCGCTAGATGACCTCGAGGTCGTGCTCGATCTCCTTGAGCTCTTCGTCACTCCCTTGGACCTTGGGGCCCTTGAACCAGTTCTTGGCCGAGACGTAATACCAGATCGCCGCTCCGCCCAGCACGACGAGGAAGACGACCGGCGTGTAGTTGAACGTATTGATGGTGATCGGCAGGACCTGCGGCAGCATGAACAGGACGAAGATGATCACCACCCAGATCGTGGCGACGATCCCGATCGGCCGGCTCCAGCGCCCGAGGGTCCACGGCCCATCCTGGAACTTGTTTCCGGCCATGAGCCGAAGGAAGACCGGTGAGATGTATGCCACATATAGCCCGATGACGGCGATCGAGGTGATCGCGAAGTAGGCGGTAGGGCTGTACAGGTAGGGAACGCCCAGGATGAACGCGCCGACCGCCGCGAGCCAGATCGAGTTGGTCGGCGTCCGGGTCCGCTTGTTGATCCGGTGCCAGAAGGCGCTGGCCGGGACCGCACCATCGCGGGCGAAGGCGTAGATCATCCGCGAGTTCGCCGTCACCGACGACATCCCGCAGAAGAACTGGGCGCCGATGACGATAAGCAGCACGAAGATCCCGAGCGTCTGACCGACGGCGTCGATCCAGATCTGGACGGGCGGGACTCCGGTCGCCGACTGGAGGGCGTGCGTGTATCCATCGACCATGGAGCCGTCGGTGCCGGTGAAGACCTTGTCGGGGGTGATCCCGACGTTCATCGCGACGAGGAGGATGAATCCGAAGATCACGGAGATGATCACGGACCAGACGATGCCCCGTGGGGCGGACTTCTCCGCGTCATGCGTCTCCTCGGACATGTGCGCTGACGCGTCATAGCCGGTCAGCGTGTACTGCGCGTTGAGGAGCCCGATCAGCGCCACGTACAGCGGGATCCCCAGGATCAATGGACCCGGGAACGACTGGTTCGGGTCGCCGCTGGTGTTGTTGATCGCGGTCGTGAAGACCGTGCCAAGGCTCGTCCGGGTGTGCGCGTTGATCACCACGCACACGATCACGATCACGCTGACGCCGACGATGTGCCACCAGACCGATACGTCATTGAGCAGCTTGACGATCTGGATGCCGAACGTATTCAGCAGGGCGTGGAGGATGAGCATGACGCCGAAGACGGCCACCGTGACGGTCGGCGTCACCGTGACTCCGAACGCCAGGTTCAGGAAGGCAGTTGTGAAGATCGCGAGACCGAAGTCGATGCCGGCCGTCACAGCGACCTGGCCGACGAGGTTGAACCAGCCGACGAACCAGCTCCATTTCGCCGGGTCACGCCCTGAGGCGGGTGCCAGCTTCGCGGCCCAGTAGTAGAGGCCGCCGGCGGTCGGGTAGCTTGACGCGACCTCGGCCATTCCGAGCGCGACGAGCGTGACGAAGAACCCAACGACCAGCCAGCCCAGCGTCATGACCGCCGGACCGCCCGTGTTCATGGCGAATCCGAAGAGCGTCAGACATCCAGACAGGATCGAGATGATCGTGAACGAGACGGCGAAGTTGGAGAAGGTCCGCATCCCCCGCCGGAGTTCCTGGGCATACCCCAGTTGGTGAAGTCGCTCGACGTCTCGCGAGCCTGCCGTTTCCGAATCCATCCTCGGGACCCTCCTGCACGACTCTACGATGGTGTCGCTCGGACGCGCGGACGCAGGGACCGAGGGAGCATACTCCGGCGCCACGTGCGCATCCCGGTGGTCGACGAAACATCGTGAGCGAATATCGAAGTCCGGTGGATCAGAGGGAGGCGAGCCGAACGATGAGCGACCACGACCAGGGCCATGGCGCCAAGCACCATCGACTCATCGAACTCGAGGAGATGGTCCGCGACGGCCAGATCGACACGCTGGTCGTGGCCATCACCGACATGCAGGGCCGGCTCATGGGCAAGCGCGTCCAGGGCCAGGCCTTCCTCGACGGCGTCATCTCGCACGGGGCCCACTTCTGCACGTACCTGCTCGGCACGGACATGGAGATGAACACCCCCGAGGGGTTCAAGCTCATGAACTGGGAGACCGGCTACGGCGACTGGATCGCCGAGCCGATCTGGGACCAATTGCGCGTCCTGCCGTGGCTGCCGGGCACGGCCATGGTCCTCGCCGACGCGGTCGACGAGGACACGGGGCTCGAGATCCCGATCGCGCCACGAACGATCCTCAAGCGCCAGGTCGAGCGCGCGGCGAAGGCCGGCTACGCCCTCAAGGCCGGCTCCGAATTCGAGTTCTACGTGCTCAAGGATTCGTGGGAGGAGCTGGCGGAGCGCGGCTGGCCGGTCCCACGCCCGTTCGGGCACTACAACGAGGACTACCACCTCCTCCAGGCGACCAAGGCGGAGCCGCTCCACCGGCTCCTGCGCAACCAGATGACGGCCGCCAACGTGCCGATCGAGTTCTCCAAGGGCGAGGCCGCCAACGGGCAGCATGAGGTCAACATCCGCTACGACCACGTCCTCGAATCGGCCGACCGGAGCGTGGTCTTCAAGCACGGCGCGAAGGAGATCGCCTATCTCAATGGCTGGGGGATCACCTTCATGGCCAAGCCGGACCACCGCTGGACGGGCTCATCGGGCCATCTCCACATGAGCCTGTGGGATGTCGCCAAGGACGTCCCGCTGATGCACGCCACCGACGGGGCGCCGGAGGGCCCATATGGCCTCTCCGAAGTCGGGCAGCAGTTCATGGCCGGGATGATGAAGCTCTCGCGCGAGCTGGCGGTCTTCATCGCGCCGTTCATCAACTCCTACAAGCGCTACGCGTCGCTGTCGTGGGCACCCGTCAACGTCGTCTGGGGACGCGACAACCGCACGACGGGGTTCCGGCTCGTCGGCCGCGGGCCGGGTCTCCACGTCGAGGATCGGTTCCCGGGCGGCGACATGAACGCCTACCTCACGTACGCCGCGATGATCGGGGCCGGCCTCTACGGCATCGAACACAAGCTTGAGCTCGAGCCCGAGTTCAAGGGCAATGGCTACCTGGCGAAGGGCCACCCGCGGATGCCCCGCGCGCTCTACGAGGCGATCGACGAGCTGGAACGCTCCGAGGCCGCGGTCGAGATCTTCGGCCAGGATGTCGTGGATCACTACCTCAACGCCGCCCGGGTCGAACAGGAGACGTACGACGCTGTCGTCCACGCCTGGGAGCGCGAGCGGTATCTCGAGCGTGGCTGACGAGGATCGTCCGACGACCCGTAACCGGACACGACGACCGATGACCGCCGACACCGAGTCCTTGCGCCACCGCGTCGCGGAGCTCGAGGCCCGCGAAGGCGAGCACGAACGCGCCGCGCAGGTCCAGGACGCGCTCTACCGGATCGCCGACGCGGCCAGCGCAGCCGAGGACCTCCAGGCGTTCTACGCCACCGTTCACGGCATCGTCGGCGGGTTGATGTACGCGGAGAACGCGTACATCGCCCTGTACGACGATCAACGACAGGCGCTCAACTTCCCGTACTACAAGGATTCGGTCGACACGGACATCCCGGATCCCAACGTCTGGGAGCCGTTGGGCAGCGGGCAGGCGTCCGGTGTGACCGCGTACGCATTGCGACTCGGGAAGCCGATCCGCATCGACCAGGCGTCTCATCGCGAGCTGGTCGCCAGGGGCGAGTTCAGGACGCTCGGCGTCGTCGGTGATGGCGATTGGCTCGGTGCGCCGCTGGTCGCCGAGGGCCGGACGCTGGGCCTGATCGTCGTCCAGTCCTACACCAACGTACGGCTCCACACCGACGCGGACAAGGACCTGCTCGCCTTCGTCGGCCAGCACATCGGCTCCGCCCTCAGTCGAGTCCGGGCCATCGAGGAGACCCGGCAACGCAACGCCGAGCTGGCCATCGTCAACGAGATCGGCGGGGCGTTGGCCCAGGAGTTGGATTTCCAGGCGATCGTCGACCTCGTCGGCGACCGCGTGCGGTCGATCTTCGACGCTCGCTCGCTGTTCATCGCCCTGTACGACCCTGTCGCCAACCTGATCTCCTGGCCGTACGACATCGATGAAGGCGAGCGTTTCCATCGCGACCCGCGGCCCCTGGGGCCCGGCCTGACGTCGACCGTCATCACCACGCAGCGTCCGGTCCGGGTCGGGTCGATGGCCGAGCAGAAGGCGGCCGGGGCGGTCCAGATCGGCGGCACGGAGACGCTGTCATGGATGGGCGTGCCGATCGTCGGCGCCAACCGGGTCGTCGGTGTGGTGGGCCTGGAGAGCGTTCACGCGAATGCGTTCAGCGAAGGCGACGAGCGACTCCTGGCGACCCTGGCCACGAGCATGGGCGTCGCCCTCGAGAACGTCCGATTGTTCGATGAGACGAAGCGTCTCCTGACCGAGACGGACCAGCGGGCCGCCGAGCTGGCGATCATCAACGGCGTCCAGAAGGGGCTCGCGGCCGAGATCGACATGCAGGCGATGTACGACCTGGTGGGCGACAAGATCCAGGAGATCTTCGACGCCCAGGTCGTCGATATCGGGATCTTCGATCCTGAGACGCGACGGCTGCATTTCCCCTACACCATCGAGCGTGGGATCCGGTTCCCGGACGAGTCGATGGAGCTCGTCGGCTTCCGGAAGCATGTCATCGAGACAGGGCAGCCCCTGCTCATCGATCACGACATCGAGGCACGGAACGCCGAGTTTGGGAACCCTACCGTGATCTCCGGCGAGCCGCCGAGATCGACGCTCTGGGTACCGCTCCACGCGGGAGATCGCGTCATCGGCGTCTTCTCCCTCCAGAACCTCGACATCGAATACGCCTTTGACGAAGCCGATGTCAGGCTGCTCTCCACGATCGCGGCCAGCTTGAGCGTCGCGCTCGAGAACGCGCGCCTGGTCGACGAGACTCGCAAACGCAATGCGGAACTCGCCATCATCAACGGCATCCAGCAGGGCCTTGCTGCCGAGCTCGACATGCAGGCGATGTACGACCTGGTCGGTGACAAGATCCAGGAGATCTTCGACGCCCAGATCGTCGATATCGCGGTCTACGACCCCGAGACGCGTCTGGTGCATTTCCGATACACCATCGAGCGCGGGGTCCGTTTTCCAGAGGAGGCGATCGCGCTCATCGGATTTCGAAAGCAGGTCCTTGCGACTGGACAGTCGCTGATGATCAACGAAGACGTGATGGGTCGCGCCGCCGAGGCCGGACAAGGGCTCATCTCCGGTGAGGCACCGAAAGCGGTGATCTACGCCCCGCTGATCTCCGCCGGCCGTCCGAGCGGCGTCGTCTCGGTGCAGAACATCGACCGCGAGCACGCCTTCAGCAACTCGGACCTGGACCTGCTGACCACGCTCTCCGCCAGCCTGAGCGTCGCGCTCGACAATGCCCGGCTGATCGACGAGACGCGCCAGCGGGCCGCGGAACTGGCGATCGTGAACAGCGTGGGCCAAGCGCTCGCGGGGCACCTCGAACTCGATGCGCTGATCTCCGATCTGGGCGACCAGATGCGCGGGACCTTCGACGCCGACCTCGTCTACGTCGCGCTCCACGATCACGAGTCGGACCTGATCGAGTTCGTCTACTACAGCGAGGGCGGCGTGCGCCGGGAAAACCCCGCGATGCACTACGGCGAAGGCCTGACCTCGCAGATCCTCAAGACCCGCGAGCCGCTGCTCCTGAACAAGGACGCCCAGTTCGCGGGACGCACGGTCGTCGGCACTCCCGCCAGCTCGTACCTGGGCGTGCCGATCCTCGCCGGGGACGAGGCCATCGGCGTCGTCAGCGTCCAGGACACGACGCAGAGCGGGCGGTTCGGTGAGGCCGATTCGCGGCTGCTGGCCACGCTCGCGGCGAATGTCGGTGTCGCCATCCAGAACGCCCGCCTCTACCGTGACGCGCAACGGCAAGCCGCGGAGATGACGGCCCTGGCCGAGGTCGCAGCCGAGATCTCGGCGATGCTGGACCTGGGATCCGTGCTGGAGCGTATCGCGGATCGCGCCATGACGCTTCTCGCCGCGGACACCAGCGCGGTCTTCCTGGCCGAGGACGATGGCCGTGTCTTCCGACCGATCGTGGCTCTCGGCTCGTTCGCCAGCGCCGTCCAGGCGGACACCATCAAGATCGGCGAGGGGATCATCGGCGACCTCGCCAAGCGGGGCGAGGCCGAGGTCGTCAACGACGTGGCCAGCGATCGCCGGACGATGCCGATCCCGGGCACCGAGGGCGATGACGTCGAATACCGGCTGATGGCCGCTCCCCTGCTCTCCCGCGGGCTGGTCATCGGCATGACGGCGATCTGGCGATCCGCGCCGGGCGCCGCCTTCACCTCGGCCGACCTCGCATTCCTGGTCGGCCTCGCACAGCAGGCTGCGATCGCGATCCAGAACGCCCGATTGTTCGAGGACAGTCGCACGGCACAGGACGCGGCCGAGCAGGCGAACCAGTCGAAGTCCACCTTCCTCGCGGCGATGAGTCACGAGATCCGCACGCCGATGAACGCGATCATCGGGATGAGCGGCCTGATGCTGGACACGCCGCTCGACGACGAGCAGCGGGACTATGCGGAGACCATCCGCACCTCGGGCGACGCGCTGCTGCTCATCATCAACGACATCCTCGACTTCTCCAAGATCGAGGCGGGGAAGGTCGAGCTGGAACACCGCCAGTTCGCCTTTGCGCCGTGCATCGAAGGCGCGCTGGACGTGATCGCCCCCGCGGCCGCGGCCAAGCACCTCGAGCTCGCCTACGCGATCGAAGACGGCCTCCCCCGGACGGTCGTCGGCGACCAGGGGAGGCTGCGCCAGATCGTCCTCAACCTGCTCTCGAATGCCGTGAAGTTCACCGAGGCCGGTGAGGTCGAGCTCACCGTATCCGGCCGGCCTCTGACCACGGGAACGGGATCGGAGGGGCGCTGGGAGGTGACGGTCGCCGTTCGCGATACGGGTATCGGTATCCCGGCCGACCGGGTCGACCGGCTGTTCCAATCGTTCAGCCAGGCGGACGCCTCGATCTCCAGACGGTATGGCGGCACCGGTCTTGGCCTGGCCATCAGCCGGCGGCTCGCCGAACTGATGCACGGCTCGCTGGTCGCCGAGAGCGCCGGCATCGCCGGCCAGGGCAGCACCTTCCAGCTGACGATCCAACTCGATGCGACGGCACGCGAGCTCGCGGCCGCACCGCTGGTCGGAGTGGACCTCGCGGGACGACACGTCCTCGTCGTCGACGACAACGCCACGAATCGGCGGATCCTGGTCAAGCTCCTCGAGCGCTGGGGCATGACCGCGGACGCAAGCGGCTCGCCTCGTGAGGCGCTGGGTTGGGTCGTCGGCGGGCGCCGCTTCGACCTTGCGATCCTCGACATGCACATGCCGGAACTGGACGGGATCTCGCTGGCGACGGCGCTCCGCGCGTCCGAGACCGGAGCGGCGACACCGGTCGTCATCCTGTCCTCCCTTGGGACGCACGACCGGGCGAGCGACGCGGTCGCAGCATTCCTGGTCAAGCCGGTCAAGCCGTCGGCGATGCACGACACCCTTGCCACGGTGCTGGCCGGACAGGCGACATCGGTCCCGGTGCGGGCCGCCGGCACCGGCATCGATCGTGATCTTGGGGCGCGTCACCCGCTCCGGATCCTGCTCGCCGAGGACAACCCGGTGAACCAGAAACTCGCGCTTCGCTTGCTCGAACGGATGGGCTACCGAGCCGACGTGGCGGGTGATGGCCTCGAAGCGATCGCGGCGATCGAAGGGGCCGTCTACGACGTCGTCCTGATGGACGTGCAGATGCCCGAACTCGATGGCCTCGAGGCGACCCGCCGGATCCGGCATCGCTGGCCCGGCCAGGCCGGACCGCGGATCGTGGCGATGACGGCCAACGCGATGGAAGGCGACCGCGAGATGTGCCTCGCCGCGGGGATGGACGGCTACATCTCCAAGCCCATCCGGCCGGAAGCGCTCAAGGACGAGCTGGCTGCCAGTGCGCGTCGCGAGGAGCCCAAGTCCGCAAAGGTCGTGCCGTGACTGACGGTCGCGTCCTGGTCGTCGACGACACCGACTTCAATCGGCGCCTGCTGGTTCGCCTGCTGGAGTCCATCGGCCACGAAGCCCTGGAGGCGGTGGATGGACGCGCGGCACTGGCGCTCCTTCGCGATCCCGATATCGCCCAGGTCGACGTCGTCCTGCTCGATATCGTCATGCCGGAGATGGACGGCTACCAAACGCTGGCCGCCCTCAAGGCCGATCCACAGCTCCGCGACCTTCCGGTCATCGTCATCTCCGGCGTCGACGAGCTTTCGAGTGTCGTCCGGTGCATCCAGATGGGGGCTACGGACTATCTGCCGAAGACCGTCGACCCGGCGATCCTGCGAGCCCGGATCGGGGCCTCGATGGCCCAGAAGCGGCTGCACGACCTCGAACGCGAGACCCTTGAGCAACAGACGCTCATGTTGGCGACCATCGACCGGCAGCGATCCGAGTTGTCGCGCTTCCTTTCGCCACAGGTGGCGGCCCTGGTATCGAGCGCGGACGGCGAGGCGATGTTGGCCGGCCACCGCCGCGAGATCACGGCCATGTTCTGCGACCTGCGCAACTTCACGGCGTTCTCCGAGTCCGCCGAACCGGAGGAGGTGCTCGGGTTCCTGCGCGCCTATCACGGCGTGATGGGCGCGCTCATCGTCGAGTACGAAGCGACGCTGGAGCACTTTGCCGGCGACGGGTTCCTGACGTTCTTCAACGACCCCGTCCTCCAGCCCGATCACGCCGCCCGGGCGGTCGGCCTCGCGGTCGCGATGCGCGAACGATTCGCGAGCCTGTCGGCGGACTGGCGCAAGCGCGGCTACGTGCTCGAGATCGGGATCGGGATGTCGACCGGGTACGCCACGCTCGGCCGGATCGGGTTCGAGGGTCGCTACGACTACGGCGCGATCGGTCAGGTGATCATCCTTGCCGCACGACTGAGCAGCCTGGCCGGGCCCGATGAGATCCTGATCGCGCACCGGACGTTTGCCGCCGCCGAAGCCGTCATCGATGCGACGCCCGCGGGCGATCGAGACCTCAAGGGGTTCAGCCGGCCGATCCCCGTCTACACCGTCGCCGGGATGCGCGGATGACGCTGGATCCCGCGGTCTTCGGGCACCTGGTCGAGATCACCGGCGGCGACCTCGAGTTCGTCGACGATCTGATCGACACCTATCTCGAGGACGCGATCGTCCAGCTCGATGCCATGCGCCTGGCCGCCGACGCAGCCGATGCCGCGGCGATGGTCCGGCCGGCACACAGCCTCAAGTCGAGCAGCGCCGACGTCGGAGCGATGGCCCTGGCCGATTCGTGCCGATCGCTGGAGACGGACGGTCGCTCCGGTGCCATCGCCGACGCGATCGGGCGCGTGGAGGCGTGCGCCCGGACCTTCGATGCGGTCCGGGCCGCGTTGCTCGCAGAACGCGCGGCCCGCTGAGCGGTTCGCCGCGATGGTGGGCCGCTACGCTAGCCGGATCGCTGCGCCGCGACCTCGCGGAGCCGCTTCGCGACGTCGATGTGGCCCCCGGCTTCCGCGGTCTCGGCCGGGGTCTCGCCACCATCCCGCACCGCGAGCGGATCGGCGCCGGCCGACAGGAAGAGCTCGACCAGCTCGGCGTCGCCGCTCTGGGCGGCCGCGTGGAGTGGCGTGTAGCCATGCCGTTGCTTGGCGTTGACGTCGGCACCGGCGGCGATCAGGAGTCGACAGACCTCGTGATGACGACCGGATGCGGCGCAATGCAGCGGCTGGACGTGGAGGTCGTTCTCCGAATAGACATCGACCGCGGCGCCCACCTCGAGGAGCGCCCGGGCCACCTCGGCCTTCCCGAAGAACGCGGCGAAATGGAGCGCGGTGAAGCCGTCGGGCGCGAAGGCGGTCGCGCGCGACGGATCCTCCTCGAGCCGCTCGCGCAGGCGATCGAGGTACCCGAGCGCCGTCGCCTCGAAGACGTCCAGGTCGGGATCGACGGCCAAGAGCGCGTCGGTGGTCGCGCGATCGAAGCGGTAACGCGACAGCATCAGCGCCGAGACCCCGTCCCGGTCGCGCGCCGACGCGAGCGCCGGGTCGGCCGCCAGCAGCTCCTTCACGCGCGGCGCATCGTCAGCGGTGACGGCCTCGATGAGGTCCTGTTCGGGTGTCGGCATCGAGCCCATCCTGCCACGCGCACGGACCCGATGTCGGCCGGAGGTCGCGGGCGCTACTCTGACCGCGACGAACGTCGAGAGGGAGTGCGATGCGGCTCAAGGACAAGGTCACGATCATCACCGGCGGGGGTGGCGGGATGGGGCGCGTCGCGGCCCACCTCTTCGCGGCCGAGGGGGCAAAGGTCGTGGTCGCGGAGTTCAGCGAGGCGGCCGGCGCCGCGACCGTCGAACTGGTCCGCGCCGCTGGCGGCGAGGCGACCTTCGTCAAGGTCGATGTGTCGAAGGAGGCCGACGCCAAGGCGATGGTCGACCACGCGGTCGCGACCTACGGCCGGCTCGACTGCCTCTACAACAACGCCGGGATCATGCCCGAGGCCGACCACTCGGTGGTCGACACCGAGGTCGACGTCTGGGATTCGGTGATGGCCGTCAACGTGCGTGGCGTCTTCCTCGGCTGCAAATACGCCGTCCCCGCGATGATCGAGGGCGGCGGGGGCTCGATCATCAACATCGCGAGCTTCGTCGCGCTCGTCGGCTGCAGCGTCCCCCAGGACGCCTACACCGCGTCGAAGGGCGCCCTCTTGTCGCTGACCCGCAGCCTGGCCGTCCAGTTCGGCCCGCAGGGGATCCGCACCAACGCGATCTGCCCCGGACCGGTCGAGACGCCCCTGCTGATGGACTGGCTGGTCAAGGACGAGGCGGCCAAGCAACTGCGGCTCGCCCGCAACCCGACCGGCCGGTTCGGCAAGCCCGAGGAGATCGTCCACATGGCCGTCTACCTCGCTTCGGACGAGTCGCGCTGGACGAATGGCGCGTCGCTCGTCGTCGATGGCGGCATCACCGTCAACTACTTTTAGCCCCGGAGGCAGCGGATGACGGAGGAGATGTCCGAGATGGCCGGTGGCCAGCGGCCGGATCGCCATCGGCATCGACGTCGGCGGCAGCGGCATCAAGGCGGCCGTGGTGGACGTCGAGGCCGGACGCCTCCGCTCGGACCGACTTCGCGTCGCGACGCCGATCCCGGCGACCCCGGACGCGATCAGCGCCTCGATCGCCCGGCTGGTCCGGCGACTCGTCAAGTCGAGCGGGCTCGGTGAAGGGACTCCGGTCGGGATCGGCTTGCCCGGCGTGGCCATCGGCGGCGTCCTCAAGACCGCGGCGAACATCGACCCGTCGTGGATCGACTATCCGGTGGTGGACCGGCTCGCCCGGCTGCTCAAGCGCCCCGTCTTCATCATCAACGACGCCGACGCCGCGGGGATCGCCGAGATGCGGTTCGGTGTCGGCAAGGGCCAGCCCGGGGTCGTGATCTTCCTGACCCTCGGGACCGGGGTAGGGTCGGGCACGTTCAACGATGGCGTCCTGGTCCCGAACACCGAGTTCGGCCAGATGGAGATCCGCGGCCGTGCCGCCGAGAAGCGGTCCGCGGCGGCCGCCAGGGTTCGCCGCGGCCTGTCGTGGAAGGCCTGGGCGGCTGATCTCGACGAGCACCTCGACCGGATCCACCAGTTGATGTGGCCGAACCTGATGATCCTCGGCGGTGGCGTAAGCAAGAGCGCGGACAAGTTCGTGCCCCGCCTGACTGTGCGCACGCTCGTCGTCCCGGCACTGTTGCGCAACGACGCCGGGATCATCGGCGCGGCGATCGTCGCCTCGGAGGGAGCGCAGGCCCGCCCCGTCGCCGAGACATCCTCCGAAACCAGCGAAACCTATCAAGAGGCGACACCATGACCAACATCACCGCAGCCCCGACCGCGACCCGAATGATCATCGGCGGCGAGACCGTGGATGCCGCCGACGGCCAGACGTTCGACGTCGTCAATCCGGCCACGGGTGCCGTCATCGCGACCGCGCCGCTCGGTGGCAAAGCGGATGTCGATCGCGCCGTCGAGGCGGCGCGGCGCGCGTTCGACGACCGCAAGGGCTGGGCGACCTGGGCCGCGGGCAAGCGCGGCCGGTCGCTCGCCAAGCTCGCGTCGCTGATCAAGACGAACAGCGAGGAGCTCTCGCAGCTCGAGAGCCGCAATGTCGGCAAGCCGATCACGGGGGCCCGCGGCGAGATCATCGGCGCCAGCCTCGTCTTCGACTACTACGCCGGGGCCGCCAACAAGATCTTCGGGCAGACCATCCCGGTCTCGAAGCCCGGGCTCGACCTGACACTGCGCGAGCCGATCGGCGTGGTCGGGCTGATCGTGCCCTGGAACTTCCCGTTGTTGATGGCATCGTGGAAGG
>DAIOXD010000028.1:4754-13098 GCA_036758145.1 Candidatus Limnocylindrales bacterium | reverse complement strand
GGGGAGCGCTGCCACGATCGGATGTCGCGAACCTGCAACGGAACGGTGCCAGGATACGCACATCCCCGCTCGGCGGGGACCGTACCCTCCTTGGATCGACCCAGACGAGGAGGATCCCGACGATGGCTGCTGAGGGGCACGCGCGCGTGGGCGCGGGCGACGAACGTTCCGAGCGCTCCACGACCGGCTTCGACGTCCGGCCGATCATCGGGATCCTCGGCCTCGCGGCGTTCGCCGTCCTGACTTGGCTCGTCTACAGCAAGATCACGATCCCGTTCGACCAGCAGATCTTCGACGCCTTCCAGGGCCTTGGCCAATACATGCTGGCCTGGCGCGACCTCTCGGAGTCGGCCAACCTGCCCTTGATCGCGATCGGCGCCGCGATCGTCCTGTGGTTGCTCTACAAGCGTCAATGGCGCGAGGCGATCCTGGTCATCATCGTGCTCGCGATCGTCACCGCCGGGAGCGAGGCGGTCAAGCTGTTCATCGCCCGGCCGCGTCCGCCCGGCTACAACAGCTCGGTCCTGGGCGTGGTCTACAGCTTCCCGTCGGGTCACGTCCTGGAGGCCATCACGATCTACGGCATGATCGCCGTCCTGGTCTGGCGCAGTTCGCTGGCCAAGGCCGTCCGGGTGATCATCCCGATCATCTTCACGCTCATCATCGTGTTGGTCGCGATCGCCCGGATCGCCACCGGCGACCACTATCCGAGCGATGTCCTGGCCGGAGCCGTGGCGGGGATCGCGTTCGTGGCGCTCTTCTCATGGCTGACCGACTTGATCGGGTATCCCCGCCCGTCGAAGCACGCGTAGGGTTCGCCCGTGACGATCGAGGGAGAGGCTCGTCCCCAGACCGAGCCGGTGAAGCGAGTCTTCGTGGTGGCCAGGGAGCGCAAGGGCCGCCCGGTCGCCGACGTGGTCCACGAGGTCGAACTGCTGCTTGCCCACGAAGGCGTCGGCTGCGAGACCAGGATCGTCAAGCGAAAACGCGCCGTGCGTGAGGCGACGACCCGGGCGATGAAGGCGGGCGTCGACGTCGTCATCGCGGTCGGTGGTGACGGAACGGTGCTCCAGGTCGCCACGTCGCTGGCGGGGAGCCAGGTGCCGCTGGCGATCGTCCCGACCGGGACGGGCAACCTGCTCGCGAGCAATCTCGGCATTCCCGGGCCGCCCGCCGACGCCGTCCACATCGCCCTCCATGGGCGACCGCGGCGCATCGACGTCGGTAGCGTCAAGATCGACGGCAAGCGGCGCGATTTCACGGTCGCCTGCGGGATCGGCTTCGACGCCGACGTCATGGATCGGACGGACAGTCAGCAGAAGGGGCGCTGGGGCAGGATGGCCTATCTCGCGAATGCGATCCGTGAGAGCGGCAACATCAGCAACGTCGTCCACGAAGTCACGCTCGACGGTGTGAAGAGCACGACCGAGGCGGCACAGGTGCTGATCGCCAATTTCGGCCGGGTGCCGGCGGGGCTCCAGGCACGTGACGTCCGGCCCGACGATGGGCTCCTCGACGTGTTCATCGTCCGTGCCTCGGGGCCGCTGCCGGCCCTGCTGGCGGGCTGGCACGCGCTCCGACAGACCGAGCCTGGAGAGGGCGGCGGCGGCAGGGTCTTTCGGGCCAAGGCGCGGAAGGTGCGCATCGCGACCCGACCGCGCCGAAAGGTCGAGACCGACGGCAGCGTCGTCGGCCGGACGCCAGTCACGTGCACGGTCAAGCCGGACGCCCTGTCGATCATGGTCCCGCGGCGAGGTCCCGCGGGTCAGGCCGCGTCGTGACCGGCAAGAGCGGGGCGCCCAAGGTCAAGGCGCCGCCGATCGAGCCCCCCGCCACGCCCGACAAGCGCGGCGTCACCGAGCTCGCCATCGGCTTCCTGATGGCGCTCGTGGCGATGCTCGCGTTCGCCTTCCTGGCCGACGGCATCCGCTTGCAGGAGAAATTCGCGCTCGACGAGTACGCCAACCCGTTCCTGCACGCGATCTCGTCGCCGGCCCTCGATCTGGTCATGAACGGGTTCACGACGATCGGCGACATACCCTTCGTCACGATCGCCTTCCTCATCGCGATGGGCTACCTCCTGTATCGGCGCCTCCGCGCCGAGGCCCTCTTCCTGGCCACCGCCATCCTCGGCAGCGTCGCCCTCAACGGGATCCTGAAAGTGTTCATCCAGCGACCCCGGCCGCCGCTGCCGTGGGCCCACGTCCTGCCCGACTACAGCTTCCCGAGCGGGCATTCGATGAACTCGCTGGTGTTCTACCTGGCGATCGGCATGATCATCTGGGCGAGGTCCAAGCCGCCCGCCGGTGCGATCGCGGTCATCGTCGCTCTGCTCATCGCCATCGCCGTCGGCCTCTCGCGGATCTATCTCGGCTATCACTACCTGAGTGACGTCGTCGGCGGATATGCCGCGGGCCTGGCGTGGCTGCTCGTCGTCGCGCTCGCCTTCGAGTCGATCCCCCGGTCCTGGGCCCACAGACCGTGGGCCCGTCGAGCGCCGAAGAGCACGTCGTGAACTGGCTGGCCTTCTATCGCGAGCAGGGCCGGCTCATGTGGGAGTGGCGCGCAAGTCGGCTTGCGCTGGTACGGCGGATCCTGTTGAGCTACCTCGCGGCGATGCTTGCGCTGCTGATCATCGTCGAGATCTCGCCCGACCTGAAGCTCGACAGCCCTGGCTCGCTCCTGCTCGCCGGTCTCCTCCTGACCGTCCTCAACGGACTCGCGCGGCCGGCCCTGTTGTTCATCCTCTCACCGCTGCCGACCATCACGGTCCCGATCGCTGGGCTCATCCTCGAGGTCCCCATCGTCATCGCGGTCGGTTCGATCGTCCCAGGCGTCGAGATCAAGGGCCTGGAGGCGGCGGTCCGGGATGCCGTGATGCTGACCGTCCTCAACGCCATCTTCTCGGAGATCCTCCGCGCATCTGACGACGACTCCTACCACGGAACGCAGGTCCGCGCGCTCGCCAAGTCGGTCTTCGGCAAGCGCGAGACGAAGCAGCCAGGGCTGCTGATGATCCAGATCGACGGCCTGAGCCTGCCGGTGCTCGAGAACCAGATGCGTGCCGGACGGATGCCGACGCTCGATCGCCTCGTCCGACGCGGGGAGTCCAGGGTCGACCCGTGGGTCGCGCTGCTGCCGCCGGTCACCCCGGTCAGCCAGGCGGGGATCCTGCATGGCAACAACGACGACATGCCCGGCTTCCGCTGGTTCGAGAAGTCGACGAAGAACCTGCTCGTCGCGAACACCCCCGAAGGTGCATCGGAGATCCTGCACCGGCGGTCGGATGGACATGGCCTCCTCGCCGAGGACGGCGCGAGCATCGGAAATCTCGTGACCGGCGACGCGCCACGCACGTATCTGACGATGGCGACCATCGCCGAGGACCTGCCGACCGCGGAGGACCCGAGCCTGCGGGGGATCGTCGTCCGCCAGGTCAACTACCTCAGGCTCCTGGTCCTCACCATCGGCGAGATCGCCAAGGAGCTCTACCAGCGGGAACGCCAGCAGGGCCGCGGCGTCGAACCCCGGATCCACCGCGACCTCCATTACGCCCTCGAGCGGGCCCTCACCAACGTCTCGCTGCGGAACATCACGACGGCGCTCGTCATCGAGGAGATGTTCCGCGGCGCAGCATCGATCTATGTCGACTACACCGGCTACGACGCGCTCGCTCATCACGTCGGCCCCGAACGCGCGGAGGCGGTCGACGCTCTCGACGGGCTCGACCGGACGATCGGCAGCATCATCAAGGCGGCCCGCGAAACGCCTCGCCCCTATCGGCTGGTCATCCTGTCGGACCACGGGCAATGCCTCAGCGTCCCGTTCGAACAACGGTACGGCGAGCGGCTCGAGGACGTGGCGCGCCAACTGATGGGCGACGGTGCCGGCGGCATCTGGAGATCGGACATCCTCGAATATCACGGGATCGGCCGGATGATCATCGGCGAACTCGGCCGCGGCCGCGGCCTCCGACCGGCCATCGCCCGACGCGCAGCGCGACGACGGGCAGCGGTCGCGGCAGGCGCGGAGCAGCAGGAGCTGGTCGCCTGCGCGTCGGGGAACCTCGTGCTCCTGTATCTCACCTTCTCCGACGATCGGATCGACCGCGAACGGATCGACGAGCACTATCCGGGTCTCATCCCAGGGTTGCTGGTACATCCCGGCGTGGGCGTCGTCATGGTCCACTCGGCGACGAGCGGCGCCGTCGTGCTCGGTCGGGGAGGGGAGCGCCATCTCGCCTCCGGCCGGGTCGTCGGCGAGGATCCGCTCGCGATCTACGGCCCGCTGGCGGCCGCGAGCCTCGCCCGCCTCGATGGGTTCAGCAACGCGGGGGACCTGACCGTCATCGGGCCGTACGATCCCGAGACCGGTGAGGTCCTCTCCTACGAGAACCTGGTCGGTTCACATGGGGGCCTCGGTGGCCGGCAGAGCGAGCCGTTCCTGCTCCATCCGGTCGATCTGCCGCTCGTCGACGGACCGCTCATCGGTGCGCCGGCCGTGCACACGCAGTTGCGAGGCTGGCTGGAGATGCTCCGGGGCGGCGGCCCCAAGGTCGTCTCGGACGATATCGGCGACCCGGATCCCAACAAAGCGACCCGACCCGTGGATGACGGCGCCGACGTTGACGACGCCGAGGTACGTCCCGCGGCCGGTCCCGCGGCGGATCCCGCGCAACCCGTGGGCGCCGGCCGGGCGACCGGCACGCCGCCGGCCTGACCTTGTCACGGAAACGCAAGCGGGAAGCCGCGCCCACTGGCCTCAGCCGCACGCTGGGTCGTTCATCCTCGACGACATGCTGCGATTCCTGCTCTTTCGGGTCCTTCCGCGTCGGCTGTTCCCGATCCTGCTGATCATCGAGATCGTCCGGTTCGTCCGGCGCCGCCGGCGAGGCGACGACACCGCAGTCGCGCCCTCCCAGACGGCTTAGGTCGGGACGCCCGACCGCCGTAACCGCTCAGCTACCGCTGTCGCCGCCGCTCCCGCGGAGTTTGGCCATGTACGCGGCGGCCTGCGCTCGCCGCTCGAGATTCAGCTTGGCCAGGATCGAGCTCACGTAATTCTTCACCGTCTTGTCCGACAGGAAGACGTCGGCGGCGATCTCCTTGTTGGTCTTGCCCTCGGCGACGAGGAGCAGGATCTTCCGTTCCTGGGCCGTCAACTGGGCGAGCTCGTCGGGCTGGTCCGCCGTCGCGATCCGCCGGACGCGCTCGAGCACTCGTCCGGTGACCGCCGGGTCGAGCAGCGACTCGCCCCGGCCGACGGCTTCGAGGGCCGCCACCAGGTCCCTCGCCCGGACCTGCTTCAGGAGGTAGCCGCTGGCGCCGGCGATGATCGCCGACAGGACGGCGTCCTCGTCGGGATAGCTGGTCAGGATCACGACCCGCGTCTCGGGCATCTCGGCGCGGATCTCCCGACAAGCCTCGATGCCGGACCCGTCCGGCAGTCGGACGTCCATCACGACGAGGTCTGGCCGGAACCGGCGCGCCGCGGCGACGGCATCCGCGACCGTGCCGGCCTCGGCGACGACCTGGAACTCGGGCCGCCGCCCGAGGAGTGCCACCAGCCCCTGGCGGACCACCTCGTGATCGTCGACGATGAGCAGGCTCAGCAACGCGGGCTCCTTTCTAGGCGGGACGGCGAGGGACGCGGATGACGACGCGGGTCCCGTCCCCCGGCCGACTTTCGACGGTCACGGTGCCACCGATCTGACCGGCACGATCGCGGGTGTTGGCGAGACCACGGTGGCCGAGCTTGACGACGCTCGTCGGGTCGAAGCCGACCCCGTTGTCCTCGACGGTGACCTCCCAGGACGTGCCGTCGCCCGAGGGCGCCAGGACGACGAGGGCACGACTCGCCCGCGAGTGGCGCATGACGTTGCTGAGCGACTCGTTCACGATCGCGAGCAGCTGTCCGATGACATGCTCGGGTAGGCCGGTCAGGGCCTCGGGGACGCGCAGCTCGAAGTCGATCATCGTGTTGTGACGGGATTCCTCGACCAGGGCGACCAACCCGCCGGCCAGCGAGGTGCCCTCGAGGAGCTCGGGTCGGAGACCGAAGATGAAGTTGCGGATGTCCTGGATCGAGAGGTGGATGGAGTCGATCGCTCGCTCGACCCGGGCGGCGGCCTCGTCGCGATCGTCAGCCATCAACTCCGGCACGTCCTCCAGCGAGAGGCTCACCGCATACATGTTCTGGATGATGCCATCGTGGAGATCCTTCGAGATCCGATCGCGCTCGTCGACCACGGCGAGGCGCTGCAGTCGCTCATGCAGCCGCGCATTCTCCATCGCGATCCCCGCGTGCACGGCGAACGTCTCGACCAGCGATTGATCCTGCGCGCTGAACTCCTCGGCGCTGAGCTTGTTGGTCAGGTACAGCCGGCCGAGCGACACGCCCTTGACCGTGATCGGGACGCCCAGGAAGCTCGTCATCGGCGGGTGGTTGGGCGGGAAGCCGTAGCGTCGTTCGTCGCGGTTCATATCGGGGACCCGGAACGACCGGTTCTTCCGGATGATGAGGCCGAGGAGGCCCTTGCCCTCCGGCAGGGCGCCGATCCGACGACGGGTGTCGGCGTCCATCCCGCTCGTGATGAACCGCTCGATGCGGCCGTCGGCGTCGACGATGCCGAGGGCCGCGTACTCGGCCCCGACGAGCGGTCGGACGCGGTCGACGATGATCTGCAGGACGTCGTCGAGCGAGGCGAGCCCCGCGATCCCACGGACGGCGGCGTCGAGCGCGGCCTGGATCTGTTCCGGGGCGGCCGCCGACGAAACGATCTTCGATCCAGTGGTCACGTCGAAGATGGTACGACCCCCGGTCGATCTCCCGGGCCGCTCGGCCCTCGGTATCGGGCCGGAGGTCACTGTCACGGGCTCGCCGGCTTCGTGACGATGGGTGCATGGGATGGATTCCGACCGGCATCGACCTGAGCGCGCACTTGGCCCCCGCGCGTGCGGCAGACGGCCCCCAGATCGTCCTGGCCACCGACCTTTCGGCAGTGTCCGAGCACGCGGCAGAGCGCGCCATCGAGCTCGCCGTCGACCGCGCCGCACACCTGATCGTGCTGAGCGTCGTCGACCCGTCGAGGCTTCGCCTGCCTGGCGGCCGTTTCCTCAGACGGATCGACGAGGAACGGGCGCGTGTCGAGCGGGGCGCCCAGACCATCGTCCTCCGCGCGCGCGCCGTAGGGGCTCGGGCGACATTCCTCGTCTGGGAGGGCGAAGCCGCGGAGACCATCCTGGCGGCCGCGGAAGCGGAGCGGGCCGACCTCATCGTCCTCGGATCCCACGAGCGCGGACGTCTTGGCCGCCTCGTTCTTGGGAGCATCTCCGCGCGCGTCTCCGAAGCCGCGGCCTGCGAGGTCCTCATCGTGCCGGGAGCTGCCCATGCCGGTCCGGCGGGACACTCGGCCCCCACCAATGTGCCAAACGCCCCTTCAGCCTGATCTTGGGGCCCGCGACCATGGCGCCATGAAGACCGATACGGAAGCCCTGGCCCTCCCGTTCGTCGGCGACTCGGTGACGCGCCGGCGTTTCCTCCGACATGCCGCGCTGGCGGGTGGCGGGCTGGTCGCCGCGAGCGTCGCGGTCGCCTGCGTCCCTGCCGCCGGGGCACCCACGTGGACCTTCGGACCGAAGCCGCCGCCGGCGACCGGCGCAGGGCAGCCCTTGGCGAATCCCGCCGCCAGCCTTCCGGCGGCGAGCGCGGACCATGCGACAGCGTCCGTCGCGCCATCGGGGAGTCCGGTCCCGGTGGACCACGATGCCCACGCCCTCGCCACCGTCAAGCGATTCCTCGACGGCGAGTACGCCAAGGTGCCGGGGGCCGGCAACCAGCCGCTCGCGCCACGCCTCGACGGTGGCGTGAAGGTCTTCGACCTGAGCGTCGACAAGATCAGCCACCAGATCGACGCGGTGCTGCCGGCCGTCGATGCCCTCGGCTTCAACGGCACATGGCCGGGAGCCCGGCTCGAGGTCGTCGAGGGCGACCAGGTCCGGGCCATCTTCAAGAACAATCTTGACGAGTCGACCGGGATCCATTTCCACGGCCAGCGCCTGCCGAACAAGATGGATGGGGTGCCGCACATCACCCAGGACCCGATCCTGCCGGGCGAGTCGTTCACCTACGAGTTCACCGCCCGCCCGTCCGGCTCGCACATGTACCACTCGCACCACAACGCCACCGACCAGGTCGGTCGGGGACTCCTCGGCGCCTTCATCGTCCAGCCCAAGGACCCCGCCCTTCGCTACGACAAGCTCTACGGTGCCAGCCAGGACATCGTCTGGATCAGCAACGACACCCTCGGCGGCTTCACGATCAACGGCCGCGGCTTCCCGGCGAC
>DAIOXD010000028.1:1929-4654 GCA_036758145.1 Candidatus Limnocylindrales bacterium | reverse complement strand
CACATCCTGCCCCACGCCGAAGGCACCGACGGCATGTACGGGATGGTCACCGCGCTCGTGGTCCAGGACGCGTCGGCGGCCGCCATCGAGAACGCATCGGGCGTGACGCCCCTTGTCGCCAGCGCGGCCGCCGCCGGCTCGACCGCGTTCGCCTGCCGGATCCCCGGGGCGGGCTGACCGCACCGCCCCGGACGCCCGATCAGGCCGGCTCGCGCCGGAAGATGCCGACCGCCCAGATGACGATGAGCTCGAGGACCGACCAGCCGACGAAGGCGACGATGGCGGTGATGTCGAAGACCGAACCGGCCGCATGCAGGTTGTCGGTTCGAAGGATGCCCTCGAACGGGGCGACGAAGAGCTGGCTGATGTTGAGGATGCCGGACACGAGTCCGTTGGCCTCGCGCGCGTCGAGCAGGAGCAGGACGAAGCGCGCCGCGATGACGATCTGGATGAGCCCGAACAGCAGGACGATGACCCGGCGGGTCATCTCCGGCGTGCTGGGGCCAGTGGTCGTGGGTGCCGGGTTGATGACGGATCTGTCGACTGGATCGATGGCCATGACTTCTCCTTGTGACGAACGCGACGCGTCAGGTCCCTGCCGCGACGAGAGCGGCCGGCAGCAGGACGACGATCAGCAGCATCGCGATGGCCACGAGGGCAAGGCTCCGCAAGGTCGCCGACACGATCGGCCGCAGGTTCGGATCAGGGTGTCTTGGTGTTTCGATAGCGCGGTGCTCCCGAGTTGGGGAGCCGAGTGTCGCGCCGCCGGCCCGGGGCGTCATGACGCCTCGTCATCACCGTCCCGCCGGTTCGCTCAGCTGCCGCCGGCGTCCCAGCCCGAGTCGGAGAAGGTCGGCACGAAACGGTAGCCCTGGCCCGCGACCGTCGCGATGAAGCGCGGATGGCGGTCGTCGTCCTGCAACTTGATCCGCAGGCTCCGAACGTGACGGTCGACGACGTTGCTCTCGGCCACGAAATCCGTGCCCCACGTGGCGTCGAGGATCTCCTCCCGGGTGACCACTCGTCCGCCGCGACTGGCCAGGAGGTAGAGCAGGCTCTGTTCGATCCCGCTCAAGGGGATGACCGACTGACCGGCGTGCACCTGCCGGTTCACGATGTCGAGCTCGATCTCCCCGAGCCTGATGGTGGGCACGAGCGGCAGCTCGGTCCCCGCCGTCCGTCGGCTGATGACGATGGAGCGAGCGAGCAGTTCCTCGGGTGAGAAGGGTACGGTGAGGATGTCATCGACACCGAGATCGAACGCCCTGAGCTTCGTCCGGAGGTCGCCCCGCCTCGTGAGTCCGAGCACCGGCGTCACGCTCCGGCGCAGGCTGTTCGACGCACCGAGCATGCGCAGCAGTTCGGTGCTGTCGTTGTGGTCCATGTCGACGATGGTCATGTGCGGACGCCAATCGACGAGGATGGTCTCCGCCTCGGCCAGGCTCTCCGCCGCGCGGACCACGAACAGGCCGTGGTTGAGCGTGAGCCGGATGAGGTCGACCACGAGCGGACGATCCAGCAGCAGGAGCGCCCGGCGCGCGTCGGCATCCGAAGACGCCTCGGCGACGGAAGCGTCGCGTTCAAGGTTCGGCACGTTAGACCCTCGCGTGATGCTCGGCCTTGATCGTGAGCATCGCAGCATCAGCGCACTCGGTGAGCCCGTCAACGGTGTCGGCCGACCCGAGCGCCGCAAGTCCCACGCTGATGCCGACGTGGGCATCGGCCTCGATGGCTTCGCCGATCTCGATGAATCGGTGATGTGCCTCGGGCAGGTCCGTCCCGCCGAGGCCGCATACGAACTCGTCGCCGCCGTAGCGGACGATGGGGTCGAACGATCGCAGCCTCGATCGGATCGCCTCGGTCACGCTCTGCAGGACGCGGTCCCCTGCCGCGTGCCCGTCTCGATCGTTCACGCCTTTGAGTCCGTCGACATCGACGAAGGCCAGCACGAACCGTCCGTCCGATCGGCGGGCCCGATCGATCTCGTTCGAGAGCGCCATCCGACCCATCTCGCGACGGTACGCACCCGTCAGCTCATCGAGGTGAGCCTGCTGGAGCTCCGCCTCAAGCCGGGCGCGGATGCGCGCGGCGTTGTCTCGGTCTCGTGCGGGCGCCCGGCCGTGCCCGGCCCCAACGCAAGCACCGCGGTGACGGTACGCCCCAGTCCGGCGCCTCCGCATCGATGAAAACCCTGCGCGAACCCGGCTATGCTCATGCCCATCCGGCGGCCGGGCTCGACCCCCATCCGGTCGCCATCAGCGGAAGGCGGTAGCTCCCATGGAGAACATCGTCGTCATCGTGGTGATCGTCCTGATCGTGCTGTTCGTCCTCGGCTACTTCGGCCGGGGCAGGATGCGCGGATAGGTCCGTCGGGCTACTGCTGATAGCGCTCGACGACCTCGACCGGCCGGAGTTCCGCCTCGTCGGGGTCGAGACCCGCGGCACGGCGGGCCTCGCGCTGGTGGAGCAGGTCGTAGCAGCGATCGAGCTCGACCTTGATCTCCGCCAGGCGTTCGGTGGCTTCGGTCGTCAGCCCGCTGCCATCTGCCGCGGACGCGAACAACGCCTCCTCTTCGGCCGATAGGGCATTGATGTGGTCGAAGACCGCGACATCCGTCATGGGAACGTCTCCTGGCTGATTCCGGGGCGTGAAATGGGTCAGGTTCGAACGGTATCCCACGTGTTCCGAATCCGCGCAGCCGAGCGCCTATCACGCTCGACACGG
>DAIOXD010000028.1:0-1829 GCA_036758145.1 Candidatus Limnocylindrales bacterium | reverse complement strand
GGTATCCCACGTGTTCCGAATCCGCGCAGCCGAGCGCCTATCACGCTCGACACGGGTCTGGGAGGTCGAGGGTGCGCCGGACGCTCCCACGACCGTCCTGTCGGTCGGCGACGTCTTGCGCGAGTGGCGCGCCGCCGAACGCGCCCTGTCCGGGCTCACGCCAGGCCCTCCGGAGCTGGCGCAGAAGCTGAGCGAGATCGGGTTGCTTCGCAGCCAGTACCAGCAACGCTTCAGGGCAGCTGCGCCGCCCACGGATCCCTGAGTCGAGCGGCGCTCAGGCCCCCTGGCTCACCTCACTCAGTTCGTGCGCCTCGAGGCCGTGCGCTTCCCGATGGACGCGGATCGCGGTCTCCTTATCGGGCGCATCGACGAGGCAGAACACCTTCCCGCCGGCCTCATCGACCCAGTAGTGCTTGTAATCGACGCCGTATTGGCCCTGCACGCGCAGGTCCGCTTCGTGCGCCTTGGCCACGTCCTCGGCCTTCACCCCTGGCAGATCGTGGCGGTCCATGTAGAGCGGCATGTCCTTGACCTCCTTCGCGAGCGTCCACAGGCTCGAAATCATATCGAGCTCCGCGGCTCGCGGCGCGCCCTGAGCGCGGATCCGCGCTGACTATCGGGCTATTTCAACCTAGGCCGCCTCGCCGATATCGTCGTCCAGCACGTGGAAAGAGTGTGCTTGCCGGGGGCCCTTCAGGCACCCGCGGCCCGCGTCAGCCGAGGTAGGCAGCCCAGATGACCCAGTTCCTCGCGAGCCGGATCTACATCGCCGACGATGAGCCCGCCAACATCAAGCTCCTCGAAGCCATCCTTGGCCAGGCCGGATTCACCTCGATCACCTCCTTCCCGGATGGCGGCGCGCTCCTCTCGGCCATCGCCGAACAGGAACCAGACCTCGTCCTACTCGACCTGCGCATGCCGGTCGTCGATGGCCTGTCGGTCCTCGGCAGCCTGGCCGCCGATGCGGCGCCCGACGCTTACTTGCCGATCCTCGTCCTCACCGCGGACGCCACCCGTGCCTCCCGCGACCAGGCGCTCTCGAGCGGGGCACACGACTTCCTGACCAAGCCGTTTGATCCAGCCGAGGTCCTGCTGCGGGTCCGGAACCTGCTCGAGACGCGGCGGCTGTACCAGGAGCTCCACCGACGGAACGTGGATCTGTCCGGCGAGGTCGAGTCGACGAGCCGGACGCTGGCGGACCGGGAAGCGCAATGGGCCGCCCAAGCCGCCGCCCTGAGTCATCTCGAGGCTCGCGAGACCACGGAAGCGACCGCCCAGGCCGTCTGCGACGAGCTGAGCCGGATGGCGGGCTTGACTCGAGTCATGGTCGTCGCCCTCGATGCCGGCGGCCATGCCGTCCCGCTGGCGCGCGATGCGTCGGTCGATGTCCGGATCCGCGTCAACAGCCCGCTGCCCGAGAGCCTGATCACGGGCTGGAAGGAGCGCATCGGCTCGGGTCCCTGGATCGGCCCGTGGGAAACGGCCTTCGGGACGACGCTCCACCGCCTGCCAGACGACCTCCCGACCGCGATGGCGATCATCCCGCTCCGGACCAGCACCGCGATGCTCGGTGCGATCGTCGTCTGCACGCAAGCTGTCGACGGCATCACCTTCCTCGCCGGTCGATTGCCGGTCCTCGAGTCGTTCGGTGCCGTGGCGTCGGCGCTCCTCGCGCCGGGGATCCTCGCTCGGCAGCGCCGCGGCGAGGTCCGCGGCGAGCTCGAAGCCGTCCTCGATCGCACCGCCTTCGAACCCTTCTTCCAGCCGATCGTCGAGCTGGCTTCGGGCCGGACGATCGGTCATGAGGCGCTCACCCGGTTCCACGACGG
>DAIOXD010000027.1:0-13246 GCA_036758145.1 Candidatus Limnocylindrales bacterium | reverse complement strand
CCCGGGCGGACGGCCCGCAGCGCCCCGAGCGTGAGCGCGCCGGCCACGGCGATGAGCGGGAGCAGGCCGAGGAAGACGAAGCGCCAGCTGGTCGCGTCACCGACCGTCCCCGCGATCGCCGGGCCGATCACGCCGGGCAGGACCCACGCGGTCGAGAGCGTCGCGAACATCCGCGGCCGGAGCGGTTCAGGGAGGGTCCGGGCGATGGCGACATAGGCGATCGGCTGGATCGTCCCGGCACCGAGCCCCTGGACGAACCGGGCGGCGACGAGGACCACCATCGAGGGCGCCAGACCACCCGACAGCAGGCCGACCGCGAAGAGCCCGAGACCGACGGCGAACGGGAGCGCGAGCCCGCCACGGTCGATGGCGCCGCCGACGACCACGATGCCGATGAGCGAACCGAGGAAGAACGCGGAGAAGACCCAGCCATACAGCTCGAGGCCGCCGAGCTCGCGCACGACGATGGGCATGACGGTCGAGACCGCGAGCGCCTCGAAACCGACGAGCGTGATGGTGAGGACAAGGCCGATAGTCAGGGCGCGCCGGTCCGGACGCCAGAGGCTGTCGACCGGATCACGACGAGCAACGTTCACGGGACAAGGATGGCGCGACCCAGCCGGGTCTGTCATGGGCGTCCGTGACGGCTGCCGATGCGACGTTCGTCGCGTCGAGACGGGGTCACGGCCCTGGTCGCTCGACGAGCGTTTTTGCGGTGGACTGCTACCGTGGGGACGTGACGACTCGCCATGTCCGCTTCGCGCTGCGCGACGTCACGTTCGGCGGGGTCAATCTGCCGGGCGCGACCGTGGACTGCTGGGATGACGACAAGGGCCATTCCCAGTGGAGCGCCCGGATCGTGACCCGCATCGGCCCCGCCATCGACGAGGGCGAGCTGACCGGCCGCACCGCAGACGGCCGCTCGCTGTCCGGGTACGCGATCGTGGCCGATCGCCAGGTCGGGGCCGGCGGGCGGCGCGAGACGCTGGTCGAACTCCACGGATCGGGCGATCTGCACGGCCTCGTCGTGGAGCCGCCCGTCGCCGACTAGGCCGGATCGTCCGCGAGGTCGAGCGAGACCGGCGGGTTCACGCGCGCCGCAGGCGCCAGATGCACTCCGATGGCCAGCGCCGCGCCCACGCCAGCTCCGCCTCGTCCCGATAGCTGCTCGTCGCGTCGGCGCCCGGACGCGGTTCGACCAGGTCCTCGACGATGAACCCGTTGGCACGGA
The DNA here is from genome assembly GCA_036758145.1 of Candidatus Limnocylindrales bacterium. Taxonomy (GTDB): domain Bacteria; phylum Chloroflexota; class Limnocylindria; order Limnocylindrales; family CSP1-4; genus SPCO01. The sequence continues at coordinate 12,015 of DAIOXD010000027.1, read as the reverse complement.
AGAGCCGGATCCACTCGCCGTAGGGGAGCTGGAAGGAGACCTCCTCGCCGTCGTCGATGCGGTGCATCCCGAAGTAGTCGAGCGCCAGGCGATCGCCGACGTGGTCGGCGTCCAGCGGCCAGCAGATGGTCTGGATCGGCGAGTGGTGATCGAACGCGAAGAGGCCACTTGACCGCAGCAGGCGGGCGACTTCGGGAACGGTGAGGTATGGGTCGGCGAACGTCATCGCGCCGTGGTCGCAGAAGACGATGTCGAAGCCAGCGTCGGGGAGTGGGACCGACTCGGCGCTGCCGTGGATGAGAGGGAAGTCCACGCCGGCCTCGGCCATCAGTCGCCGAGCGTGCTCCAGCTGGCGCTCGGACAGGTCGAGACCGACCGGGCGGGCTCCGTCCTGCGCCGGCGCGATCGACCACTGGGCCGCGCCGCAACCGAGCTCGAGGATGTCCTTCCCCGCGACGTCGCCGAGCACCCGCAGCTCGGCCTCCGGGATCTGCGATGTCCCCCAGGCCAGACCGCCGCTCTCGGCGAGCTGGCCGCCGTGCCTGGCCTGGTACGCATCGCTGTAGGCGTCCCAGGATTCCTGGTTGCGGGCGGCGTGGTCGGTGAGGTCGGGCAACCCGGAAGGATCGGTGCTCATCCACGCAATGTAGCGGCATGCCGCGTCCGGCTGGCGGCGGGCAGCACGCTACGCCGGCGGTCATACTCGGCCGACGCTCAGGCAGCGGAACTTGGCGACCCGCGGCGCGTGAGGAGGCCCAGCCAGTGCCGGCGACCCACCGATCTCGCGCCAGGACGACCGCCCGGCGGTTCGCTCTGGGCATCGTCGCGATCCTCGTGGCCGGCTGCGGGGCTGCCGCCAGCCCGAGCCTCCCGGCAGCTTCGGTCGCCGTCGTCGTCACGCCACCCTCGAGCGTCGCGGCCAGCGCGAGCGCCGCGGCGACGAAGACCCCCCGCCCGACACCGGCCTACCCGACCGTCATGACGCGCCCGACGGACATCCCGACGGACGGCGTATGCGAGGAAGGCCATCCCTGCCTCGGGCTGATCGCCGGTAGCTCGCATCACACCCAGCTGTTCGTTCCCGGGTTCAGCTTCACGATGGCCAAGACGGGTTGGGAGAACCTGGCGATGACCCCCGGCGATGTCGGGCTGCTCCCGCTCGACACGCCGGGCGATGAGATCCATTTCTTCACGCATCCGAAGCCGACGAAGCCCGATGGCACGCTTGACCTCTCTGTCACGGTGAGCGTCGACGGCATCACGAAATGGTTCGCCGCCGATCCGGCGCTCACGGTGAGTCCGGCCAAGGCTGTCACCATCGGCGGCCTGTCCGGCAAGGTGATGGACGTGTCGGTGGCGCCGGGCACCGTGAGCCATCCCTCGGATTGCCCAGTGGTGACCTGCGTCAATCTCTTCATCGGCCGTTCCAACACCTGGCAGTGGGACTGGGGGAGCCTCTCGTCCGAACGGCAGCGGATGTACGTCCTGACGGCCAAGAGTGACATCGTGCTGATCTTCGTCGACTCACCCGATGGCACGACCTTCGACACGCTGACCAAGCGCGCGGACACCATCCTCGCCACGGTCAAGTTCGACAAATAGCGCTGTCGTCCCCGCGGGCCGCCTATCCGGTTCCCGCCGACAACCGCGCCACGACCGCCTGGGTGAGCGTCCACGCCTTGCGCGCGTCCGGCGGGATCCGGAGACGGACCTGGTTGCTCGCGAACGTGACGTCGTTCGCGCGCAGGCCGGGCAGCACAGGGCCGGCCAGCACCCGCATCGCGGTCGCGCGGGTAAGCCCTTCCCCGAACCGGACGACCAGCCAGCCTTCCTCGCGCGAGATCGAGGCGACGCCCGCCGCCTCGGCCGCCATCCGCAGCGCGGCCACCTCGATCAGCCGCGCGACCGGGTCCGGGAGCGGTCCGTAGCGGTCGAGGACCTCCTGGCGGAAGGCCGCCAGGTCCCCCGCCGAACGGGCGCGGGCCAGGCGTCGGTAGAGCTCGAGCTTCTGCGCCTCGTCGGGGACGTAGTCGTCGGGGAGGTGCGCCTCGATCGGCAGGTCGACGACGGCCTGCGGCGCCTCGACGATCGGCGCGCGGCCCTCCATCGAGGCCTTGCGCGTCTCGACCGCCTCGGCGAGGAGGCGGGAATACAGGTCGAACCCGACTGCCGCCATGTGCCCGGACTGCTCGCCGCCGAGGATGTTGCCGGCGCCCCGGATCTCGAGGTCGGAGAGCGCGATCTGGAAGCCCGCCCCGAGCTCGGAGGCGTTGAAGATGGCCTGGAGCCGCTTGCGGGCTTCGTCCGAGAGCCGCTCGCGGCGACGGTAGAGAAGGTAGGCGTAGGCCCGTCGCGAGGAGCGGCCGACCCGCCCGCGGAGCTGGTAGAGCTGAGCGAGTCCGAGGGTGTCGGCACGATCGATCACGATCGTGTTGGCGTTCGGGATGTCGAGCCCGGATTCGATGATGGTCGTGCTGACGAGGATGTCGGCGGCGCCGTCGGCGAAGGCGATCATGACCTTTTCGAGCGCGCCTTCGGGCATCTGGCCGTGCCCTACGACGAACCGCACGTCGGGCAGCATCCGCCGCAGCTGTTCGGCCTGCGCCTCGATGGTCTCGACCCGGTTGTGGACGTAGAAGACCTGGCCGCCCCGGTCGAGCTCGCGCAGGATGGCGTCGCGCACGAGGCCCGCCGACGCCTCGGCGACACGCGTCTGGATCGGCAGCCGATCCTCGGGCGGCGTCTCGATCACCGACAGGTCGCGGATCCCCGCCAGCGCGAGATTGAGCGTCCGCGGGATCGGCGTCGCCGAGAGGGTCAGGACATCGACCTCGCGCTTGAGCTGCTTGAGCCGTTCCTTGGCGGCCACCCCGAAGCGCTGCTCCTCATCGACCACGACCAGCCCGAGATCGCGGAACCGGATGTCCTTGCTCAGCAATCGATGCGTCCCGATGACGATGTCGACGCTGCCGTCGGCGAGGCCAGCGATCGTGGCCGCCTGTGCGGCCGGGGAGACGAACCGCGAGAGGAGTCGGACCTCGAGCGGGAATGCCGCGAAGCGCTGCGAGAAGGTGGCCTCGTGCTGGGCGGCGAGGACGGTGGTCGGCACCAGGACAGCCACCTGGACGCCGTCCTGGACCGCCTTGAAGGCCGCCCGGAGTGCGACCTCGGTCTTGCCGTAGCCGACGTCGCCCACGACGAGCCGGTCCATCGGCCGGGTCAGCTCCATGTCCGCCTTCACCTCGGCCGAAGCGCGCCGTTGGTCGATCGTCTCCTCGTACGGGAACGAGGCCTCCATCTCGGCCTGCCAGGGCGTGTCCTGGGCGAAGGCGTGACCTCGGGCCTGCGCTCGCGAGGCATAGAGCGCGAGGAGCTCCTCGGCCAGGTCGTCGACCGCCTTGCGAACGCGCTGCTTGGCGCGCAGCCAGTCCGTCCCGCCGAGCTTCGAGAGCGCCGGCCGCTCGCCGCCTGAGTAGCGCGTGACCCGCCCGATCTGCTCGACCGGGACGAAGATCCGATCCCCGCCGGCGAACGAGAGCTCCAGGTAGTCGCGGTCTTCGCCCGCGCTGCCGCGTCGAAGCATCCCTTCGTAGCGGGCCACGCCGTGGTCGATATGGACGACGAGGTCGCCCGGCGACAGGCGTTCGAGGATGTCGCGCGGGACGACGCGGCGGAGCGCCTTGGGTCTGCGGATCCGGACCGTCCCGAAGAGCTCGCGATCCGTGACGAACGCGACGCCGTCCGGACCGCCGATGAAGCCGCCATTGAGGCTTCGCTCGATGAGCGTGATCGCACCCGGCGGCGGCGCCTCCCCCACCCGACCGACGACCGCGAGGTCGTGGCCGGCTTCGCCGAGGACCTCGGCGAGTCGTGGCGCCTGGTCCGACGCCAGGACGATCCGGGCACCGTCCGCTCGCCAGCCGTGGACGGCCTCGACCAGGCGGCTGGCACGGCCGGCCGGCAGGACGGGTTCGCGCCAGCCGAAGGGATCACCCGACGACAGACCGCCACGGGCCATCGCGGCGCCCTCGGGCGGCACGGACTCCCAGGTCAGCTCGAGGGTTCGCGAGGCGACGAGGCGGCCCTTCCAGTCGCGCGGCGGTAGATAGGTCGAGGGCCAATCCCTGGGCAGCTCGCCGGCCGCGACCAGCTCGGTGCGGCGCTCGTCGGCCTGGCGCCACAGGAATTCGGCCGCCTCGGCGATGTCGCCTGGTTCATCGAGCACGAGGAGCGTGCTCGGGCCGATGTGGTCGAGCCCCGTCGCTGGGGCGAGCTGGGCGGCCCAGACCTCGGCGGCGTCGCCAACCGCCATCGCCCGGCTCGATCCGGCTCCACGGGGTGTCTCGAGCGGTTCGCTGTCGAACCGCGCCAGGTCGGCCGCGAGGCGCTCGGGGAGTCGGGCGGCGGCCCGTCCCAGTCGATCGCGGATCGCACCTGCACCGCCGGCCGGGAGCAGGAACTCGGAGGCCGGCAGGAGGACCGCGGATTCGATGGTCCCGACCGTACGTTGGTCGGTCGGGTCGAACGAGCGGAGCGAGTCGATCTCGTCGCCGAAGAACTCGATCCGGATCGGGAGTGGCATCGACGGCGGAAAGATGTCGACGATCCCGCCGCGCCGGGCCGATTCACCCCGGCCGGCGACCTCGCTCACGGGCACGTACCCGAGGTCGTACAGCTCCCGCAGCAGCGCATCCTGGTGGATCCTCGTCCCGAGCCGGATCTCGCGCGGCGCGTCGGGCAGATCGACCGGATCGATCGTGTGCTGGAGGAGTGCCTGGACACCGGCGACGAGGACGCGCGCCCGACCGCTCCGCCATGAGGCGAGCGCCGCGACCCGGGCCGCGGTCTCATCGGCGATCAGCTCACTGCGCTCGTAGGCAAGCGCGGTGCGCGGCTCGAGGACCGCGACCGTCCCAGGGTCGCCCAGCCACGCGCCGAGTTCCTCGGCGACCCGGTCGCCGATCTCGGCGTCCCGGGCGATCCAGACCAGGCGTTCGCCCTTGGCGGCCAGCGCGAGGCTCGCGGCGAGGTAGCTCTTGGCACCGTGCGGGATCGCGACCAACCCGACGTGGCGACCGGCCCGCCTGGCGTCGTCGTCGGCGCCGCCCAGGCGTTCCCGAAGCGCCTGGAACGTGCCGGTCGCCGCGAGGAGCGGCGGCAGCGCGGACAGGTCCGGAAGTCGGTGGCCGCCGCCGCGTCGCGCGGGATCGGCCGGGGTAGCCGGGGTCCGGGCCGGCGGCCGCGGCTTCGTCGGTGGGCGTCGGGCGTCGGCGACCTCGGCGTCCACCGCGGCGACGTCGAGGTCCGTCTCGGACTCGGGTGCGCGGGCGGCGTGGCGCGCGGCGAAGTCGGTCGCGACTCGCTCGGCGATCCGGCGGTCCCGGCCGCGACGGCCCCGAAGCGGCGTATCGGGCACCGCTCAGGCGTCCGGCTTGCTGGGTCGGATGCGGCGCCAACCGGTCCGCGTGCGGCGGATCCCGTCCCCGTCGGGCGGCCCATCGACCTCGCCGGCCGCGGCGAGGCGGGTCGTGTCCGCCGGTCGCAGCTCGAACATGTTGAAGCGGTTCGCGGCCTTGTTGGTTCCCTCCCGCGCCCAGGCCTCGACCGCGTCCGCGGCCGCGTCGAGCAGCTCGTCGAGCCGCTGCTGCTCGTCGGGGGCGAAGCGGGTCAGTACGTGATCGACCGCGCTCCGGTCCGGCTCGCCGATCCCGACCCGAAGCCGGCTGAACTTCTCGGTCCCGAGCTCCTCGATGATCGAGCCCAACCCGTTGTGACCGCCGGCGCCGCCGCCTTCCCGAAAGCGGAGCTTCCCGAAGGGCAGCGCGAAATCGTCGGCCACCACGAGCAGGTCGCTGAGCGGAGCATGGTCCCGGGCCAGGACCTTGCGAACCGCCAGCCCCGAATCGTTCATGTAGGTCAGCGGCTTCACGAGCGTCAGGTCCAGCCCGCGGAAACGGCCCATGGCCACGTTCGACGCGTCGCGCTGACGGCCCTTGCCGGTCCAGCCGGCGCGTTCGGCGAGCTTGTCCATGACCAGCCAGCCGATGTTGTGGCGCGTGCCGGCGTACTGCGAGCCAGGGTTCCCTAGACCCACGACGACCTTCAACCGAACCTCCGCAGACAGCACGACAGGGCCCGATCCCGTCCTGGGAGGGCCTGCCCGGATGGTACCAGCCGCGCCGCCCCCAGAGGCCCCGGAGGTCGCGCCGCACGGCGCGAGGGCGCCCTATCGCGAAGGGCCGAGGAGGCGCCGCTCGAGCGTCCGCATCGCGGCTTCCTCGGCCGGTTCGGCGTGGTCCCAGCCGCACACGTGGAGGACGCCGTGGGTGACGAGGAGGCGGAGCTCGTCGGCCGGCGACCAGCGGACGTCGCCGGTCTGGCCACCCCGGCCGCGCTCGGCCTGCTCGGTCGCGCGCTCCACCGAGATGACGATCTCGCCGAGATATGGCCGGCGACCGGGCGGTAGCGCGAAGTCGACGGTCGTGCCGGCTGCCCGGTCCGTGGCGCCCGGATGTGCCGGAAACGCCCCAGACGGGAGGAGCGGGAAGGACAGGACGTCGGTCGGGCCGGTCTTGCCCAGATGCACGGCGTTGAGTGCCGCCAGCTCGGTATCGTCCGCCAGGATGAGCCCGATCGCCGCCGGCGAGGGGGCCCCGGCCGCGTCGAGGGCCGCCGCGACGACCCGTGCGAGCCCCGCCCCCGAGACCGGCGTCGCCACCCCGTCGCGGACCGTCAGATCGACCCGCCAGGGGCCGGCGTAGATCGCCCGCGTCACGACGCCGGTCCGATCCCTCCGCCGCTTCCGCCGGCTGCACGGCGCGATTCGAGGTCGACGACCGTGCTCTGCGGGTAGGCGATCCGGGTGTGGTACATGCCGAGTAGCTGGCCCACGAACGCCTCGCGGATCCGGTCCAGGTCGCGCAGCGTGAGATCGCATTCGTCGAACTGGCCGTCGGCGACGCGCTCCTCGATGATCCTCGTCACCATCTGCCGGATAGCCGGCTCGTCCCGCGAGGCGAGCGACCGCACCGACGCCTCGACACCATCGGCGAGCATCAGGAGGGCGGCCTCGCGCGACTGCGGCTTGGGTCCCGCGTGGCGGAACTTGCGTTCGTCGACGACCGAGCCGGGGGCAGCCAGCTCCCTCGCTCGAGCGTAGAAGTAACTCATGATCGCGGTCCCGTGGTGTTGCGGGATGAAGGCGATCAGCGCCTTGGGCAGCCGAGCCTTGTAGGCCAGATCGATCCCGTCGACGATGTGCTGCTTGAGGATCTCCGCGCTCACCTCGGGCTCGAGCTGGTCGTGGATGTTGTCGCCGCCAGCCTGGTTCTCGATGAAGGCGAGCGGGTTCGCGAGCTTGCCGACGTCGTGGTAGTAGGCCGCCACGCGGGTCATCAGTGGGTCGGCGCCGATCGCCTCGGCCGCTCGCTCGGCGAGGTTGCCGACCATCAACGAGTGGTGATACGTCCCGGGCGTCTCGACCAGGAGCCGGCGAAGGAGCGGCTGTGACGGGTTCGCGAGCTCGAGCAGCTGGAAGACGGTCAGGATCCCGAAGACCGAGCCGAGCGCCGCGAAGGACCCGACGGCGGCGATCCCCGAGCCCGCGGCCGACGCCGCAGACGCGAAGTACAGCTCGAGGACACCCCGCAGGTCGCGCGTCCCGAGCAGCGAGAAGACGGAGACGACGAGGGCGTTGACGACGAAGACTGCGATTGCGGCCTGGACGAAGACCTGTAGCCGATCGCCGCGGCGCACCACGACGATGCCGGCCATCCCGCCCAGGAAGATGTAGGTCGCATACTCGAGCGAGCCACCGTTCACGGCCCCGCCGATGATCGCGACGATGGCGATGACGAAGGTCGCGACCGACCCGTCGAGGAGGATGGCGAGGAGCATCGCGATCGCCGCGGTCGGCAGGAAGAAGGGCAGCGTCGGGCGGCCGGCGGTGACCTTGAGGGCGAGGGTCGCGCCGACCACCAGCAGGCCGATCAGGATCAGGACATTGTCGCGATGCCAGAGGGTCGGCCGGAAGCGCCAGATCCACGCCAGCAGCATCCCGACGACCAGGACGGCCATCAACAGCCAGCCACCGAAGCTCGCCACATCGGGGACCGTGTCGCGCAGGCGAAGGGCATCGATCTTCTCGATGTCGGTGGCCGAGAGCGGCGAACCGCTGCGGGCGATCACCTCGCCCTGGCGGATCGTGACCGAGATCGGGGTCACGCCCTCGGCCGCCTTGGCGCGCGCCTGGTTCGTGAGGTCGAGGCTGAACGAGGAATTTGCGACCACCAGCGGGCTGATGAGTTCCGCGGCGAGCATCCGTTGCGCCTCGTCGAGCTGGCCCGCCATCCGCCCGGAAAGGCGGGTGCGAGTGTCGTCGACCTCGGTGTCGCGCAGCTCCGTCCGGAGCGTCGCGTCGAGGACGCGGGCGGCTTCGGTCCGAACGGCGGCCCAGCCCGCCGCGTCGAGCTCGACGAGCGTGGCGCGGGCGGCGTCCGAGAGATCCGGGACGGCGGTCTGGAGGAGGCTCTTCCGACTCGGCACGGTGAGATCCGCGGAGAAGGTCGTGTCGATGCGAACGACGCGCTTCTCGAAGGCCAATTGCTGCGCCGCGGCGATCGCGATCGCGTTCTCGCTCGTGAAGGTGTACTGGAAGGGGGCGGCCGCACTCGCGGCGGCCTTGGCGGCATCCGTCTGGACCTGGCTCACGAAGTCGATCGCCCGAGGCGCGATGATGTCGCGGGTCGCGAGCTGCCCGACCCGTGCGTCGAGTGGCTGCTGGGGAAGGATGTCGGCGCCGAGGATCGCCGCGAGCGCCAGGACGAAGACGCCGGCGGCGATCGCGAGGCGCGGCACGTCATGTCGGGTGAACCGCGTCGGGTTGTCGTTGCGCTGGGTCAGCATGGCCGGGGCATCTCGGGGCGGGCGGTCAGTGGGTGCCGACGTCGTGCGCGGCGAGGTCCGCGCTGGCGAGTGCCTGGACGACGAGCTCGCTGACGCGCTTGCCGTCCGCGCGGCCGCGTGTGCGCGGCGCGAGCCAGCCCATCACCACCCCCATGTCGCGGGCGGTCGTGGCGCCGGTGGCGGCGATCCCCTCGCGGACGAGGTCGGCGATCTCGGCTTCGGTCAGCGCCTGCGGCAGGTACTCGCCCAGGATGGCGATCTCGGCCTCTTCCTTGCTGACGAGGTCCTCGCGGCCGCCGGATCGGAACGCCTCGACCGACTCGTGGCGGGTCTTGACCTCACGGCTCAGGACAGCCAGGAACTCATCTTCGCTGAGGGGGTGGCCCTGCCGCTTCTCGACGTTGTAGGCGGCACTCGTGACCATCCGCAGGACGTCGCGACGCAGCCCGTCGCCGCCGCGCATGGCGACGGCGATATCGGACTGGATGCGCTCTCGAAGGGACACGGATCTGGCACCTCGGGCGGGCGGGCCACCGCGCTCGCGGTGGGCCGTCGGTGGGCCCGCGGGGATCAGGGGGCTGGTGGTCGGGCGAAGGCCCGCTCAGCCGACCTGCGTTCGGGCGTTCTTCTTGCGCTTGGCTTCCTTGCGCTTGCGCTTCACAGAGGGCTTCTCGTAGTGCTCGCGGCGGCGAGCCTCGGCGAGGATCCCGCTCTGCTGGATCTTCTTGTTGAAGCGACGCAGGGCGCTTTCGAACGTCTCGTTCTCACCCACTCGGACTTCTGCCAATCCCGGTTCACCTCCCCAGGCCAGGGTTCACATGCTCGTCGTCGGGCTCGCGGCCTGCCGGCCCTGACGTCCCCCGAACGGCGATCCCGTCCAAGGCTGGCGGAGCATAGCCGAGCCTCCCGGACCGGTCAAACGTTCCGAAACGGCCAACCAGGCCGGCAGGACCCCCGCCGTTCCCATACGCGCGCCACGTGACAGTTGACCCACTACTGGCACAAGCCGTTCCCATATGGGCGCGAGGTGACCGTTAGCGTGTAGTTCGGCCGTCGTCGTTGCCATCTTGCCGCCCCACGCTCATATGGGGCCGTCCACGCTCTGATTCGGCGGTTCGGACCCGCTGAATCCCGGTGATCGACTTCCTACCGTGCACCTGGCGCGAATATGGGAGGAAGAGCAGCCCGGCCATCGGCCCGTTCGGAGCCCGCAACCAGCGGTTGACCTCGCGACCCGTCAGCGGGAAGGCGGCGCGATAGGTGCCAGCGAGCCCGTCGATGCGACGCCGCGAGGTCGAGGAATCGCCGATCACGAGCAATCGCGCCACGCCACGACAGATCCAGCCGCGCGACCGCGCGATCTCTGGCGAGAGCCGAGCCTTTCGGTCGACCCCTACAAGCGTGGCCTGGGAGTCTGGCACGACCGACTTGACCTCGGTCACGAGGACGATCCCCGTCGCCTCGTGGTAGCCAAGGACGTCGATCGAGCCTCGTTCGCCCCTGATCGAGAACGAGACCTCGACCTCTGCTAGCCATCCGTCGGCCCGGAGGCGCTGGACGAACGCCTCGACGAGACCAGCGTGCGCCTCGTCGAGCAAACGGTCGAGGGCTTCGCCGTTCCAGCGCAGCCGAACGTCCAGTGATGCGTCGAGTGCTTCGGCGGTCTTGCGCAGCGTCGCGACCGAGACATCGTCGACTCGTCCACGCTCGATCCGCGAGATCACGGAGGCGGAGACGCCGGCCTTGGCGCCCAGGTCGACCTGTCTCCAGCGCCGACGCAGGCGCAACGCTCGATAAGCGTGCCCAAGGCGGACTGGATCCATCCGCCGAGCATGCTTGGGCGCGATCATCCGGCGCTTACCAGGCAGGCCGCGCCGGTCACGAATCAACGGTCGGCGCGTCGTACGATGGCCAACCACCCCACGCGGAGATACGCCCTGGGAACCCTGATCGACCTGCTCGACGATGCCGTTGCCGCGAACGGCGAGAAGACGGCGCTACGTCTCCGGCTCGACGACGGGTCGACGACGAGGTGGAGCTATCGCGAGCTCGGTCGGCGGTCGGGCATCGCGGCGTGGCGGCTGGCGGCTCTCGGTCTCGAACGCGGCGACCGGCTCCTGACCTGGTCCCCGTCCACGCCCGACCTGCCGGCCGTCTATTTCGGGGCGATGCGTGCCGGGCTCATCCTGGTCCCGCTCGATCTGCGCATGTCGCCCGATGCGGTGGAAGGGATCGTCGCGGCGTCGGGCGCGCGTCACCTCGTGCTCGGCACCGGCCGCGATGCCCCCGACCCGCGTGAGGCGGGTCTCGACACCTTCCCGACGACCGCGGTCGAGGCCCTGACCGCCGAGCCCGACGCCTCGTTTCCGCCCGATTGGGAGACGCAGCAGGAGGCCTGGCCGAGGCCCGTCCCGAACGATATCTTCGAGCTCGTGTTCACCTCAGGGACGACCGGTACACCCAAGGGCGTCATGCTCGCCCACGACAACGTCACCGCCTCGATCGAGTCGTTCCACCGCATCGTCCCCCGGATGGAGCACCGCCTCGTGTCGCTCCTGCCGCTGTCTCACCTCCTCGAGCAGTCGGTCGGGCTGTACTACGCGCTCTCGGTCGGCGCCGACATCCTGTACGTGCGCAGCCGGAACCCGCGCGTGATCTTCGACGCCCTGCGCGACCACCGGGTGACCTCGATGGTCGTCGTCCCGCAGGTCCTCGACCTGTTCTGGAGCGCCATCGAACGCGAGGTCGGCAAGCGGGGCCGCGCGACCGCGTTCACCCGGCTGCGCGCGGTCAGCCGACGCCTGCCGATGGGTGTCCGCCCGTGGTTGTTCGGGAGCGTCCACAAGCAGCTGGGCGGGCATTTCCGGCTCTTCCTGTCGGCCGGCGCGTTCCTCCCCCCGGCGCTCCAGCTGGGCTGGGAGGATCTCGGCGTCACGGTGCTGCAAGGCTATGGCGCGACCGAGACCGGCACGGGCAGCTGCACCCGGCTCGAGGACCACGGACTCGGGACTGTCGGGCGGCCGCCAGAGGGCGTGGAGATGCGCCTCGGCGACGATGGAGAGATCCAGTTCAAGGGCCCGACGGTCTTTCGCGGCTACTGGGACAACCCGA
>DAIOXD010000026.1:0-13305 GCA_036758145.1 Candidatus Limnocylindrales bacterium | reverse complement strand
CGTCGGGTTCAAGAACGTCCTCAAGGACTACCCGAACATCAAGGTCGTCCCGAACGCCGATGGCGTCGCTACCGGCTGGGATCCGGCGACCACGACGACCCTGATCACCGACTTCATCTCCAGCGGGAACTACGACAAGATCCAGGGCATCTGGACGTCGGGCATGGACTCGCAGGTCGTTGACGCCATCAAGGCCGCCAACAAGCCGTACGTGCCGATCGTCGGAGCCGACCTCGGCGCATTCGTCAAGCAACTCCTCGACCCGGTCGGCTACCCGGGCCTGAAGGGCGTCGCCGTCACCAATACCGCGGCCGTCGGCGGCGCGGGTGTCGCGCTGGCGCTCAAGATCCTCAACGGCGAGACCCCCCAGCTGGCTCCGGCTCCCGCAAGGGCCAACACGATCCTGCTGGATCCCGTCGCTGTCGACAACCTGACCGACGCCGGCAAGACGACGCTCAAGTCGTGGCAGGTCGCCGGCCTCGATCCGCTCTGGCCGCTCGGCTTGAAGATCGACGGCTACACCACGTACACCGGTGAGCAGGCCGTCGCCTGCAAGGGCCCCGGCGGCCAGTAACCCTCCAGGTCGTCAACGACGCGGAGGATGCCGTTTCGCGGCATCCTCCGCGCATCCCTCTCCATCGCGGGGACCGATGACCCTCACCACCACCACCGACCTCCTGCTCGAGGCGACGGGAGTCTCCAAGACTTACGGCGCGGTCGTTGCGCTCAAGTCCGCGTCGCTTGCCGTCCGCTCCGGCGAGGTCCACGCCCTGATGGGTGCGAACGGCGCGGGCAAGAGCACGCTCGTCAAGATCCTGACCGGCGCCGTCCGACCGGACGGCGGCACGATCGCGGTCCGCGGTCGGCAGCGCGTCGTCCATTCGCCCGGTGAGGCGCGCCGTGGCGGCCTCGTCTCCGTCTACCAGGAGCCGGCCCTGATCCCGGATCTCGACATCCGGTCGAACCTCCGCCTCACAGAGACACCGCTCGCGCCATTCCGCTCCTGGCTCCACGAGCTGGGCCTCGGCGACCTCGATCTGTCGAGCATGGCGCGGCGCGTGCCACTGGCCTCGCTCCGGATCATCGATCTTGCTCGGGCCCTGGCGATCGAGCCGGATGTGCTCATGCTCGACGAGATGACCGCGGCGCTGCCCGCGAACCTGACCGAGCGCGTCCTCGAGGTCATCGGCCGCCGGCGGGGCGGCGAGGGCTCGGTCATCTTCATCTCCCACCGCATGATCGAGATCGCCGCCGTCTGCGACCGGGCGACCGTGCTGCGCGAGGGCGAGACCGTGGGCGTTGTCGATGTCACCGAGGGCTCCGAGGAGCGCATCGTCGAGCTGATGCTGGGTGAGCACGTCCCCGATGTCCCGGCGCCGGCGGCCGCCCGTGCGGCGCGGGCCAGCGGTGCGACGCCACGGCTGACCGCCCGTGCGCTCAGTTCGGGGACGAGGCTACGCGATGCCACATTTGACCTTTACCCGGGTGAGGTCCTCGGCGTGGTGGCCCTCGAGGGCCAGGGGCAGGACGAGCTGTTCGACATCCTCGCCGGATCAGAACGCTCCAAGGGTGGCGAGCTCCTGGTCGACGGCGCCCCGGTGTCGTTCCGGCACCCCGCAGACGCGATCCGGGCCGGCCTTGTCTACGTGCCTGCCGACCGCGCGGAGGCGTTGCTGATGCAGCGTTCCGTCCGCGAGAACATCTCCCTCCCCTTCACGACGCGGCTCCGCCACTGGGGCGTGATCGACGCCGGCGAAGAGCGCCGGAAAGTGTACGGGGCGATCGACAAGCTCCAGATCGACACGCGAGCGCAAGGCGAGGTGCGGCAGCTGTCCGGCGGCAACCAGCAGAAGGTGACGATCGCGCGCTGGGTCGCCGGCGGGGTGCGCACCATGCTCTGCTTCGACCCCACCCGCGGCATCGACATCCGGACCAAGCAGCAGATCTACGTGCTCCTCCACGACCTGGCGGAGGCCGGGGCCGCTGTGCTCTTCTACACCTCCGAGCTGAAGGAGGTCCAGCTGGTCTGCGATCGGGCGATCGTGATCTTCGGCGGTAGCGTGGTCGCGGAGATCGCCGTGGCAGATGCGGATGAGCCCGCGCTCCTGCGCGCCGCGTACAACCTGAAGTCGGGCGCCCTGATGCCCGAACAGATCGTGGCCGAATCGGTCGTCGCCGGGGCGGCGGTAGCCGAGGCGATCGCGCCCGCGCCGCCCCCGGAATCGCCGGTTGACCCGACGGCCCACGAGTCCGGCACGCGCGACGGCGACCGATGAGCGCCGTGACCGCTACCGCCGAGGCCCGGCGCGCCGCCGCCGCCGGCCAACTCTATTCGGCAGCCCAACGCAACGCGTGGATCCTCGGCCTGCTGGGGTTCCTCGTCCTGCTCCTAGTCTTCACCAAGCTGATCCAGCCGAGCTACGGGGTGACCGGGGTCCAGGGCCTCGCTATCTCCGTCGTGCCGCTGGCCCTCGCCGCGGTCGCCCAGGCAGTTGTCGTCATCGCCGGCGGGATCGACCTCTCGATCGGCTCGCTCATGGCCCTGACCGGCGTGATCTCGGCCGTCCTCATGAAGGGCCAGTCCGAAGAGTTCGGTGTCGCGGTGGTCCTGGGAGTCCTGTTGCTCGGTCTGGTCCTCGGCACGATCAACGGCGGCCTGGTCGTCGTCACGCGAGTGCCGGACATCGTGGTCACGCTCGCGATGTCGTTCGTGTGGGCCGGTTTTGCGCTACTCGTGCTCGCGAGGCCCGGCGGCGGGTCCGCGGCCTGGCTCAAGGAACTCGTCAGTGGATCGATCGGCAACCAGTGGATCCCCCGGGCGGCGATCGCATTGGTGGTCGTCGTGGCCGCGATCTGGATCCCGGTCAAGCGGTCGAGGCTGGGCCTGTCGATCTACGCGATCGGCAGCAACCGCCTGGCGGCCTTCCGCAGCGGCGTGCCGGTCGGCAGGATGAAGGTCGCCGCCTACGCTCTCATGGGCCTGTTCGCGGCGCTTGCGGGGCTGTCACTGACGGCGAGCACTGGGATCGGGACGCCGGTCCCCGGGCCGTACACGCTCCTCAGCGTCGCCGCGGTCGTCCTCGGCGGCGTCAGCCTGGCCGGCGGCCGAGGGGGTGTCTTCGGACCGATCGTCGCCGTCGTGATCCTCCAGCTGATCCGAACCGACATGACGTTCCTCAACTTTGACAGTAACCTCGCCATCGTCGCGCAAGGCGTCATCCTGATCGGGGTCGTGATGTTCGGCAGCCTCACCCAGCTGCGGCGGAGCCGCGCGTGACCGGCGCGGCGAGCACCAACGATGTCCGCGGCACGCGGCTGACCGCGACCGGCGCGCGCCACATGTTCCGCGACCGCCCGCTCATCCCGTTGATCGGGCTACTGGGCGTCCTCCTGATCGCGATCGAGATCGTCCAGCCGGGCATCGTCAACCCGAGCTGGGCGGGCGTGATCTTGAGGACGGCGGTGCCCTTGGCCATCCTTGCCGGCTGCCAGACGATGACGATGTTGACCGGCGGCATCGATCTCTCGGTCGGCGCGGTCGCGTCGATGTCGGGCTTCGTTCTGGCAACGCTGGTCAATGGCCCGGGGACGCCCGCCGGGATCGTGATCGTGCTAGCCGCGGCGGCGCTGTGCGGGCTCGTCACCGGCATCGGCGTCGGCGTCTTCCGGGTCCACCCACTGATCATGACCCTCGGGATGAGCCTCGTCGTCCTGGGTCTGGCGAACGTGTGGCAGCTGGAGATGGTCCAGACAGGCTCGGGTGTTCCCCCGGGGCACCGGACGCTCGGATCCGGCACCTTTCTCGGGATCGTTCCGAACAGCATCCTGGTCTTCGTGCCAGTCACCCTCCTGATCCTGCTCGGCCTGCGGCGGACTGGCTACGGGCGTCTGCTGTATGCGATCGGCGACAATCCGATCGCATCGCGCCTGGCGGGGGCCCGCGCGTGGCAGGTGCTGATCGTCCTGTACGTGATCTCGGCGCTCTTGGCGGCGGTCGCCGGGTTCCTGATCTCCGGCCTGACCAACACCGCCAGCGTGACGCTCGCCGATTCCTACGTCCTTCCGTCCGTCGCGGCGGCCGTGATCGGTGGGACGTCGATCCTCGGCGGTCGGGGCGGCTACTCGGGCACGATCATCGGCGCCCTGATCCTGACGGTCCTCACAGCCCTGCTGTCCTCGCTCGGCTACCCCGAGGCCGTGCGCCAGGTCCTGTTCGGGGCGATCATCGTCGCCGTGGCGGCGGCCTACACCCGGGTCACCGGCGAGACCTGACCGACCGTGAGTGAGGGCCCGTCCACCAGCCGGCATCTCGGCCTCGACCTCGGGGGCACCAACATCAAGTGGGTGGTCATCGAGCTGGACGCCGACGAGTGGCGTGTGCTCGACCGCGACCAGGTCGGAACGCCGATCGCGGACGGCCCCGACGCCGTCGTGTCGCGCCTCTCGACGGTGGGTGCCGAGGCGATGGGCCGCTGCGAGGGCGTCTCCACGGTCGGGATCGGCGTACCGGGGCTCTACGACCCGGCCGCGGGCACGACCCGGTTCCTCGTCAACTTCCCGGGGGACTGGGCCGGCAAGCCCGTGGCGGGCCCGGTCGGCGACGCGCTGGGGCTGCCGGCGTCGCTGATCAACGACGCCCGCGCGTTCGGTCTCGCCGAGCTGCGCCTGGGCGCCGGACGCGGCGCCTCCTCGATGATCGGGCTGACGCTCGGGACCGGGGTCGGTGGCGTGATCGCGGTCGATGGCCGGGTGTACCAGGGTCACGATGGCACAGCCGGGGAGATCGGGCACCAGACGCTCGAACCCGAAGGGCCGCTGTGTGGCTGCGGGAACCGCGGTTGCCTGGAGGCCTTCGCGCGTGCCGACCGGATCGCGGCCGCGTGCGGGACCGACACGGCCGATGAGGCGGTCGCGCAGGCTCGGGCGGGCGACGCCAGAGCGAGGGCCGGCCTCGCCGAGGTCGGCCGCTATCTGGGGATCGGGATCGCCAACATGATCACCGTCATCTCGCCCGACCGGGTCGTGATCGGCGGCGGCGTCTCTGCGGCGGCCGACCTGTTGCTCGGGCCGATCCGCGAGGAGGTGCGACGACGGGTCCACACAACCTCGCTCGATGAGATCGAGATCGTGACCGCCGAGCTGGGCACGTGGGCCGGGGCGATCGGGGCGGCGATCCACGGAGCCGAGGCCGCCGAGGGCAGCGGCCCGACGATCTCCGCGGGCGGTGTCGCGTGATGCCCGACGCCGGGACGGTCGAAGGCCGGCTCGTCCTCGACGATCGGGTGGCCGAGGGGCGGGTGACCATCGAAGACGGGACGATCGTCGCCGTCGAGCTCGACGAATCCTCGAGCCCTCGCGGATCGAGGTCGGACGCGCCCTTCATCGCGCCGGGCTTCGTCGACGTGCACGTCCACGGCGGTGGCGGCCACGATGCGATGGGCGGAGGCCGGGACCTCGACGGGATGGCCCGGCATCTCCTTCGCCACGGTGTCACCTCGTTCCTGCCGACCGCCGTCTCGGCGCCCCTCCCGCGGCTCGTCCGGTTCGCCGAGGAGGTGCGTGCCTGGCTGCCGCTCGCTCCGGCGGACGGCGCGGGACCGCTGGGCTTCGACCTCGAGGGTCCGTTCCTCGCCCCGTCGCGTCGCGGCGCCCACGACCCGGCGGCGCTGCGGATCCCGGCCGAGGTCGCGCACGAGGACCTGGAGCCGCTGCTCGACGGGCTCCGGCTGATGACGGTCGCCCCTGAACTGCCGGGCGCCATCGAGCTGATCGCCTGGCTTGGCGACCGGGGCGTCGCGACGTCGCTCGGTCATTCGGCGGCGACCCTGGAGGAGGCGAACGCGGGGTATGCCGCGGGGGCGCGGTCGACGACGCATCTGTTCAACGCGATGAACCGCGTCGACCACCATGCCCCGGGTCTCGCGGTCGCGGCGCTCGGCGACGATTCGGCGTACGTCGAGTTGATCGCGGACGGCGAGCATGTCCACCCGTCCCTGTGGCCGATCATCACCCGGACGAAACCGGGCGATCGGCTGATGCTCGTGAGCGATGCGATCTCGATGGCGGGGATGGGCGACGGCCGCGCGACGATCGGCGGCCTGGACGTGGAGGTCGTCGGGCGGCGGGTCACGCTCCTCGGGACGACGACGCTGGCGGGCTCCGTCCTCACCCTCGACGCCGCTGTCCGGAACCTCGTGGCGTCGGGCGTCCCACTTTCGGCGGCCGTCGCCGCCGCCGGCCGGGTCCCGCTGGCGATGCTCGGTGTCGCGGACCGCGGCCGGTTCGCGCCGGGCCAGCGCGCCGATCTCGTCGAGCTCGACCCCGAGCTCAGGGTCCGCCGGACGATGCGCGCCGGCACCTGGTTCCCGGGCGAGGGCGCCTGACCCGCTACGGGCGTTCGGGCATCGCCTCGAAGGTCCGCTCGATGTCGTCGAGCATCCGGATCGTGGACGCCACGACGACCTCGAGATAGCGCTCGCCGAATTCGGCCGTGGACTGGCGCGCGTCACCCCATGTCCCCGACCGGGTCGCGCGATGGACCGAGCCCGGCGCGGAGAAGAAGAACGCGGTGTGCACCGGGGCCGGGCTGCCGATCTCGGGGAACGGCGGGAACTCGATGTTCGCGCGGTCCATGTCCACGAGGTCGGGGTTGATGGCGAGGACCGCCGACGTCTCGCCGCGGTTCGCATGGAGCCCGTTCGACGGATCGAAGAACTCCCCCGCTTCGGCCGGCGACATGCCGTCCCAGTAGTTGATCGGGAAGGCCCGGGCGCCGCCGGGCATGCGGTCGGCCGCGGCCGCGCACGCGTAGGCGATCGCGTACGTGTTGTCGTAGTGGCCGTTGAGGAAGACGATCCGCCGGAACCCGACCGCCGCGAGCGAGAGGCACAGGTCCTCGATGAGCGCCATGAAGGTCGGGATCCGCAGGTGGACGACACCGGTGAACCCCGCGTGCGGATACGACAGCGAGTAGTTGATCGTGGGCGCCACCAGGGCGCCGACCTTGGGCGCGACGCGGCGGGCGACTTCCTGCGGGATGAGGGCGTCGGTCAGGAGCGGCCCGTGCGGACCGTGCTGTTCGGTCGAACCCGTCGGGACGATCACGGTCTGGTGGTCCACCAGGAACGCCTCGACCTCGGGGTTGGTCATCTCGCCCAGGAATACGGTCGGCGGTTTCATCGCGGCGTCCTCCTTGCCTCGGGTCAGGCGATGGTGGTGGTGAGCTCGCCGATACCCTCGATCCAGACCGTCACCACGTCGCCGGTCTCGAGGTGGCGCTCCGGCCCGAACGGTCCGGCCAACCGCGCTGGCGTCCCGGTCGCGATCAGGTCGCCCGGCCGCAGGGTGAGGTGGCGGCTGATGTAAGCGATCACCTCGGCGATCGAGAAGCGCATCCCCGACGTGTCGCCGTCCTGGATCGCGACCTCGTTGATGGTGCAGCCCAGTCGCAGGCCCTCGGGTGCCACCTCGTCGGCGGTGACCACCCATGGCCCCACCGGGCAGAAGCCGGCCATCGACTTGCCCAGCAGCCACTGGTCGCCGTCGAGCCACGGGTCGCGCGAGCTCATGTCGTTGACGCAGGTGTAGCCGAAGACGTGCCGCATGGCGTCGTCGGGTGCGACCGCCGTGGCCGGCTCGCCGATGACCACCCCCAGCTCGCATTCGGCATCGACGCTGGCGGTCAGGCTGCGATCCCACGTGACCACCGAGCCGTGCCCCGTCACCGAGGTCGGGATCTTGCCATAGACCATCGGGCGCTTCGGGACGTCGGCGTCCACATCGCCCGGGGAGGCGTAATTGCGCCCGATCGTGTAGATCGCGCCGGGATCCGGTACGGCCGGCCCGAGCTCGATGTCATCGAGCGACCGATAGACCCGCTCCGGCTGGTCGCTGACCCATCCGCGAACGCGTTCCAGTCCCTCGGCGCCGCTCGCCGCGATCCCGCGCAGCGAACCCAGCCGAGGGTCCGGCACGGCCAACGGAAGGTAGCCTCCATCGCGCACGACCGCGACCGACGCCCGCCCGTCCTGGATGATCGTGGCGAACCGCATCGGTCAGGCGCGCGCCGTGGCGTCGGCGAGCAAGGGCGCGAGGGCCGTGCGCATGACGTCGGCCATCCCGCCCACCCCCGTCCAGCGCTCGAACGCGATCGCGGCCTGGGCGATGAGCATCTCCGAGCCGTTCGACGCCCGCAGGCCGCGAGCGCGTGCGGCCTTGAGCAAGGGGGTTTCCGGAGGCACGTACACGAGGTCGAAGACGGTCGCGGCCGCCGACAGGAGCGAGACGTCGATCGTCATCCCGGGATCGACCATGCCGACCGTCGTCGCGTTGACGGCGAGGTCTGCCGATCGAAGCGCCTCCCCGAACGCGGGGTCGTCGAGCGCGACCGCGACGATCTCGCCGCCGATATCGGCAAAGCGTTCGGCGAGGGCGCCCGCGCTCTTGACGGTTCGAGCCCCGATCGTCACGCGCCGCGCCCCTCGACTGAGGCAGGCGAAGAGCACCGCATGGGCCGCGCCACCCGCCCCGGCGACGACGACCTCGGTCCCCGCCATCGAGCGGCCCAGCGCGAGCTCCGCACCGGCCTGGAACCCGGGCGCGTCGCTATTGAAACCGACCAGCCGCCCATCGCCGGTCTTCGCCACGTTGTTGACCGCCCCGATCCGCTCGGCGTCGAGCTCGACCTCGTCGCACAGCCCGGCGACCACGCGCTTGTACGGCGCGGTCACGCCGAGCCCGAGCCAACCGGCTCCACGTGCCTCGTTCACGGCGCGTTCGACCGCCTCGGGCGCGAGCTCGAGCAGCTCGTACCGGGCGTCGATCCCGGCCGCCGCGAAGGCGGCGTCGTGCATGACCTGCGAATGGCGTCGCCGCAGCGGCTTGCCGATCAGGGCGATCCGCAGGGTCACCGCAGCGCGGGCGCCATCCGCCGCACCGGACCGGCCGTGGCCGGGAAGACGACCGCCGGGATGATCTCGTCGACCCATTGCTGGAGCTGGGCCGGATCGGGCGTCATCGTGTGGAGGACGAAGTATTCGACGCCGGCGTCGACCCGAGCCTGGAGCGAGGCGATCACCTCGTCCGGCGTCCCGAACAGGTAGACCGACTCGAGATATCGCTCGCCTCGCTCGGAGCTCATCACCTTGAGGAAGGCGCGGTGCTGCTCCTCGCGCGCCTTGGCCGGGTCGTTCGTGAGCACCAGGTGGAGGAAGTTCTCGTGGGCGACCACGCATTCGGCGGGGTCGCGGCCGTGCTCGCGGTAGTAGGCCTGCAGCTCGACCCAGTCGTGCGCGATGTCGTCGGGCGGGCAGGTCGGCCGCGGGATCCAGCCGTCGGTGCGCAGCACGCGCGCCTTCACCGATTCGACGAAGCGCGGCAGGTCGGGCGATTTCTCGTCGGCGAGCTGGGATCCCCCGCCGATCCAGATCTCCGGGCGCTGCGAGGAGATCGGCTCGATGAAGACGTGGTCGACCGAGTAATAGCGGCCGTGGTACGTGACCGTCTCGCCCTCGAGCAGCGGCATGAGGATGTCGAGCATCTCGTCGGTCCGCTTGCCACGTTCCGACTTGTGGACACCGACCGCCTCGTATTCGGGCTCGTTCCAGCCCACACCGGCGCCCAGGATCACGCGATTCTCGGAGAGGAACTGGAGCGTAGCCAGCTCCTTGGCCAGCATGACCGGGTTGCGCAACGGCATGATCAGGATCGACGTGCCCAGCCGGACCCGCTCGGTCACCCCGGCCGCCACCGCCAGCGCCGACAACGGTTCGAGGAACGACACCGAGTAGAACCGTTTCGCCGCCAGCAGGTGATCGGTGATGAACAGCGAATCGAAGCCGAGGTCTTCCACGGTCCGGGCGAAGGTCTTGATGCCGCGGGCGCGCTCGGACCCGTCGCCCTCCCAGATATACGACGGCAGGAAGACCCCGAAGCGGCCGATCTCACTCATCTGCAGGCGTTCCTCATGGCGAGCGGCCTATCGGCCGCGATAGTCTGGGTCGCGCTTCCCGAAGAAGGCCTTGGCCCCCTCGAGCATGTCCTCGGTGGCGAAGATCCGGTCCGACGCGTCGAGCTCAGCGGCGAGGCCGGCGTCAAGGTCCACCTCCGTCGCGGCATCGATCAGCCGCTTCGCCTCTCGCACCGCGAGCGGGCCGCGAGCGGCGATCTCTTCCCCGATGGCGGTGGCTCGAGCGACGGCCTCGCCGGGTGGCACGACCTCGTGCACGAGGCCGATCCGCGCGGCTTCTCCGGCGTCGACGACGCGCCCGGTGAGGATCATCTCCCTCGCGCGGGCATGGCCGACGACGCGCGGGAGTCGCTGCGTACCGCCGGCACCCGGGATGACCGCAAGGTGCACCTCGGGGAGGCCGAGCCTCGCGCGCTCGGACGCGATCCGGATGTCGCAACCCAGCGCGAGCTCCAGCCCGCCACCGAGCGCGTGGCCTTCGATGGCGGCGATGGTCGGCATCGGCAGGTCGGCCAGCCGGCGCGGGACGCCTGCCTCGAAGGCAAGCCGCTCCCGGCCGTCCGCGCCACGCGTGCCCTCGAACTCGCCCACATGGGATCCGGCCGAGAAGGCACGCTCGCCGCGCCCGCTCACCACGACCGCGCGGACATCGCCTGGCGACGCGGTGGCGAGCGTCGTCAGTGCCTCGCTCAGCGCCTCGAGCAACGCGCGGGTGATGAGGTTCAGCGGCGGGTTGACGAGCTCGAGGTGCGCCACGCGACCGAGCTCGAGGGAGATGAGCTCGCTCATCGGCTCATCGCTCGCCCTCGCGGTCGGCCGCCGCGAAATCGGCCACAAGGCCCATCGGTCCGCTGGCGTAGAGCCGCCGATCCATGGTGACGACCGGCTGGGCGACGCGGGGTCGGAAACCCATCTGGCCGAGGACGTCGCGCTCGATGTCGATCCCCGGCGCGACCTCGATCAGCTCCAGGCCGTCGTCGGCGAGGGCAAAGACGGCGCGGTCGGTGATGTAGCGGACCTGCTGCCCGCGCTGGCGCGCCAGCTGGCCGTTGAACGAGATCTGGCGGACCGTGGGCACGAACTTGTGGAGGCTGCCCTCGTGGACGATCCGCACGCCGTCGTCGATGGCGATCTCGAGGCCCTGCGCGGTGAGCGTCCCGACGAAGTTGATCCTGCCCGTCCGGGCGCTGATGTTCGGGAAGCCACCCGGACCGCGCACTCGGCCCTCGAAGGCGTGGACGTTGACATTGCCTTCGGCGTCCACCTCCGCGAACGAGAGGCTCGCGATATCGAGACCGCCGCCGTCGTAGAAGTCGAACATGTTCGGCTGGTCGATCATCGCCTGGTAGTTGAACCCGGCGCCGCCCTCGTTGCCGGCCACCGGGACGCCGCCGAAGATGCCCTGTTCGACGGTCAGCACGAGCTGGTCGGTGATCCCCTCCTCCCAGGCCACGCGCCCGATCAGCTGGCTGATGCCGAAGCCGAGGTTGCAGATCGCGCCGCGCGGGAACTCCAGCAATGAACGCCGGGCGATGATCTTGCGGACGTCGAGCGGGAGTGGTGGCTCGGGAGTGGCCGGCTTGCGGAGCGCGCCCGCGTAGTAGGGCGAATCCTGGGTGATGTAGGTCTGCCACTGCTCCGGGTCGACGAAAACGTGGTCCACCAGCGCGGCCGGGACCTTGACGTCGCGGAGCGGCAGGCTGCCCCGCCTGGCGAGGCGACGGACCTGCGCGATGACGATCCCGCCGCTGTTGTGCGCGGCCATCGCCATCGAGAGCATCTCGCCCTGGACCGCCTCGCCCTCCATCGTCAGGTTGCCGTCCTCGTCGGCGGTCGTGCCGCGGATGACGGCCACGTCGATGGGAAAGGCGTGGAAGAGCAGCCACTCCCGGCCGCGCAGGGTCACGACCTCGACGAGGTCTTCGGTCGTGGACGCGTTCTGCTTGCCACCGGTCTGGCGTGGGTCCACGTATGTCCCGAGCCCGACCTGCGTGACCAGGCCCGGCCGGCCCGCCGCGATCTCGCGGGTCAGCTGCGAGAGCACGCCCTGGGGGAACGAGTACGACTCGATCTGGTTCGCCTCGACCAGCGCCCCGAGGCGCGGCTCGTTGCCGATGTTGCTGCCGATCGTCCGGCGCATCAGCCCGGGCAGGCCCAGCTGCGAGAAGCCACGGTCGGCGAAATCGCCGATGCCCACGATGCGGACCGTGGTCAGGTCGCGCGGCCGGCCCTCGGCCGTGAACACCGCGGCCAGCTCGTCGATGAAGCGCTGCGGAACGGCGTGGCCCGCGCCGGAGCCGCCGATGAGCAGCGTGCTGCCATCGCGGACCAGCCCGACCGCCTCGCGAACGTCGACCACCTTGCTCATGGCATGTAGCCGCCGGCGTTCGGGTTGAGGGTCTGGCCGAGGAACAAGGCGGACGCGTCGGAGAGCAGGAAGATCACCGCGTCGGCGACCTCCTCGGGACGTCCGAACCGTCCGAGCGCCATATCAGCCAGCCGCCGCCTGCCCTCCTCACTGTCGACGAGGTCGGTCGTCATCTCGGTGATCGTGACGCCGGGCGCGACCGCGTTGACCCGGATCCCGCGCGGTCCGAACTCGCGGGCCAGCGAACGGGTCAACCCGATCAGTCCGGCCTTCGCGGCCGAGTAGGCCGCGGTCTCTGCCACGCCGACCTGTCCCAGCCGCGAGGCCATGTTGACGATCGTCCCGCTGCCGCGCTCGACCATCGAGGGCAGGACGGCCCGACAGGTGTGGAAGGCAGCGGTCAGGTCGGTCCGGATGACGGTGTCCCAGTCGGCCGGTTCGACCTCGAGGAACGGGCCGACCAGCGTGAGCCCGGCGTTGTTGACCAGGGCGTCCACCCGCCCGAACCGACTGATCACCTGCTCGACGAGACCCTCGGCTTGCCGGCCGTCGCCGATGTCGGCCGCGAAGCTCTCGGCCTCGGCGCCAAGAGCACGCGCTCGAGCCACGACCTGCGCGGCAGCCTCGGCCGAGTCGCGGTGATGCACCGCGACCAGGGCTCCCTCGGCGGCCGCCTTGGCGACGATCTCAGCGCCGATCCCGCGGCTGCTGCCCGTCACCAGCACGACCCGCCCGGCCAGGGTGTCGCCCATCAGGCGACCGATCCGACATGGGCCGGCACGGCGGCCGGGACCCCGGTCGAGTCCCGGAGCACGACCTCGGTCGGCAGGGTCTGGCGGGTCGGCTCATGGCCGGCGAGGATGCCCTCGGCGTGCTCGAACCCGCGCCGGCCCATCTCGCGCAGCGGCAATCGCACGGTCGACAGGCTCGGTGTTGTGAGTGCCGCGGTCGGGATGTCGTCGAAGCCCGC